>NZ_JAWJTG010000004.1:0-137492 GCF_032911605.1 Stenotrophomonas mexicanensis | reverse complement strand
AGGCCGAGCACGGCCTGCAGCGATACCAGCCACCACAGGCGGCAGCGGGTGGCCGCCGACAGCGACGGCAGTGCGCGGCACACGCCGTACACCAGGGCCACCAGCAGCACGGTCTGCAGGCTGGTCCAGCCCAGCCGTTCCAACAACGGGATCAGCATCGTGGTGTCCATGGCTCAGCCCTCGTGGCGGCGCGATTGGAGTTCGGCGACCAGCGCTTCCAGCTCGGCCAGCTCGTTGTCGCTGACCTGCTGGCGCTGCGATAGGTAGGCCACGAACGGCGACACCGAGCCCTGCAGGGTGTTGTCGACGAACTGGGCCACTGCACCCTGCAGCACGCTTTCCGGGCCACGCGTGGCCTGGTAGCGGTAGACGCCGTCCTGCTGCTGGCGACGAAGATACCCCTTCGCCCGCAGCCGCTCCATCATCGTCAGCACGGTGGACCGGGCCAGGCCACGGGCCTCGCCGTAGCCACTGGCGACCTCGCCGACGCTGGCCGGCGCATGTTCATCGATGTACTGCAGCAGGGCCAGTTCCTGGTCCCCGATCGTCTTGCCACGCATGACACCACTCCCTTGACTACACGTGTCGCCACTGTCAGCTTGACGACAACTGTAGTCAACCCCCCGGAAGTCATGGGCCGACGAACGGTAGGCACACCGCGCGCTTAAACCTTTGACGCGCCGACTGCATCCGATCCTCGACGCCCCGCCGGAATTCCGCATGTTCCGCCCAACGCTTCGAGTCGTGCTCATGCTCATCAGTGCCCTGCCCTTCGCCGCCATCTCCGCCAGCCAGGACCAGGCCAACGACCAGACCCGCCGGCTGATCCGACAGATCATGCTGGAGCAGCGCATCCCGGGATTGCAGATTGCGGTGGTCAAGGACGGGCAGATCGTGTTGTCCGAGGCCTATGGCCTGGCCAATGTCGAGAACGGTGTGCTCGCCTCGCGCGACACCCGCTTTCCGCTCAATTCGGCCACCAAGGCGTTCACCGGCGTGGCTGCCGCGCAGCTGGCCCAGCAGGGGCAGCTGGATCTGGACGCGCCGGCCTCGCGTTACCTGGATGATCTTCCGGCAGCGTGGAGAGACGTACGTGTACGCCAGTTGCTTGCGCATACCTCAGGCCTTCCGGACATCCTTGATGCGAATGGGCTGTTGGGCGGTGGCTCCGAAGCGCAGGCGTGGACAGCCGTCACTGCGCGGCCGGTCGAAGCCCTACCTGGCCAGCGCTTCGCCTACAACCAGACCAACTACGTACTGCTGGCACGGATCATCGCGCAGCGATCCGGCATGTCCTACGAACGCTTCCTCGCCACCCGCCAGTTCAGCAGCGCGCGCATGGCGCGCACCACCTTCGGCGACAGCTACGACCTGATCCCGGATGTGGCGACGATGTACAGCCTGGCCCCGCGTGCCACCGACGCAGCCGATGCACCGCCGCGCCTGTCGCACTGGTTCTACGACATTCCGCCTTCACTGTGGGCCGGTGGTGGCATCCTCACCACCGCCGATGACACCGCACGCTGGCTGGTCGCGTTGACCGACGGGCGCCTGCTTCAGGATGCACCTCGGAAGAGCATGTGGACCGCAGAGCGCCTCACCGATGGCCGTGCCGGCCCATGGGCCGGCGGCTGGCCGGTGCTGCACGCATCGCCCGACCTTCAGGTGGCCGGTATCGGCGGTGCGCGCTCGGCCTTCGTGGTCTATCCCGACCGCGACGTCGCGGTGGTGGTGCTGACCAATCTGGTCGGTGCCAATCCACAGCAGTTCATTCCACGCATTGCCGATTTCTATGCGCGCGATGCCTCAACGCCCAGTCACGAACGGGTCGCCCCTGCACGGCAATAACGGGCTGTCATCGCAGGGCCATAGCCCGGCCGGCACGGTCCTGGCCACTTCGAAGTGATCCTGGTTCCAGCGCAGGAAACCGCCGTGGATGGCATTGCCATGGTCGAAGCTGCGCGCATCGTCGGCCAATGGCTGCTCGGGGTCGGCTTCGGCCACCCAGCGCACCACCGGCACCTTGTCCAGCTGCCCGATGAAGGCGAACAGATCGCCCGCGCCCCTGTCCTGGTAAGCCGTCATCGTCGCCGCATCAGGCAGCTCGGCCTGCGCCAGCAACGACACGGTGACATCCTGCAGCGGTGCGGCTCCCTGCGCGATGTAGGCGCGCATGCCCGTGGTGGTTGCTGGGCAGTCCTGCAGCTGCACGAGATACCCGGTGGTACCGCCACTGCTGGAGAACGAGCGCATCCAGTAGCGGAAACGCGGTCCGCTGCGATCGGTGACCATGAAATCCTGCTGGCCACCCTGCGCGGGAATGGAAAGTACCTGCGCATTGCCGGCACTCTCCACGTTGCACTTCAACTGCGCCAGCACCCGCCTGGCCGGTTCGGGCAGCGCAGCGTAGCGGCCGCCGGGACGGGCGCTGCCGGAAGCTTCCGGTAAGGCAGGCAATCCGCGTTCAGTGGGTCCTGCCTGCGCAGGCAAGGTCTCCGGTTTCGTCTCAGGCTTCGCAGCGGGTGCGACCGGCACGGTGTGCTCCCCGGCGGGTGCACATGCGCTGCACGCCAGCAGCAACACCCACAGCAAACCAGACATCAAGGGTAGACGGACCATCCTTCAACGTCCTCCCATCGCGGGTGCTTCGTGCTGCTGTGCCGACGCGGGCACGGGTGCACCCTGTTCGCGCGCTTGCTGCTGCAGCTGGCGCAGGCTGGTTTCCACCGCAGCCTCGCGCACCTCGGCTGCGTTGACGCCTGCGCGCACGGCCGCCGGATCGCCCGGATTGCCCTGCACCAGGAACAGTGTCTCACCCGCAGCGCGGCCGCCACTGGGATTGCTGGCCACGATCTGGTCGACCCGGGTGATGCCTGCGGCCTTCGCTTCGCGCAGCATCACCAGGCTGTAGTCATCGGCGTGCTCGGCGTAGCGCCCGCCCAAGGCCTGCAGGTGCGTGCTGATCTGCTGCTGCAGGGCATGGTCGCGATGCTGCGGCTGCCGGGGATCGTCATTGGCCGCGAGCGGCGTGTCCTGTCCCAGCCCGCGCGCCTGGCCCGGCGCAACCGAGGTCAGCACATACTGCCAACGGTTCTGGCCGGGGGTGCCGCGTACCGTCGCCACGAAGTCGTCGTACTCACCGCCGCCGATGGTCTGGCAGCCCGCCGAATCGGTATTGGAGCGGCTGCCACGATGGATCTTGAAGGTGTCGTTGAGGTCCTGCACGCCCTGGGTATCGCGCGTATCGAACCAGCCATCGCCATTGATGTCGCGCTCCACCCGTCCAGCGCCGGCGGTGATGGCCGCCTGCGAAGGGCGCAACGCGAACTCATCGGGATGGCCGTTGCGCGGATGCGTGGTCGCGCGCATCTCGGTGGTGCCTTCGCCCAACCGTCCAAGATCCTTGACCCGGTCGCCGTTGACGTCCTCGCCCTCGGTCTTGGTACGCGGCGCCACGTTGCCGAAGCCAGGGCTGCGTGGCGTGGTCTTGGCGTGTCCGTCGTACTGGGCGGTCGGTTCTGTCGTGGCCTGGTTGAACTCGCGCACATGGCCGTGGCCCTGCGCATCCTTCCACAGCACCACGATGCGGTCGTCGTAGACACCACGCCCTCGCGCCTCGGTGGTGCGGTTCTCGTCGCGCAGCCCCAGCACCACGCGATCCTGCGTGGCCATCGCATCGTTCGCCGCGGCGTTGCCGCGCTGGGCCACGATGCTGCCATACACGTCGTACTGCTGGGCCTGGCTCAGGCCCGCAGTCTCCGCGGCGTCGGGCATGCGCGGTGGGCGCGTCGCGTCGCTCAGGCGATCCAGCATCGGGTTGACCGTGGTCGCGTCGGTGGCGGATACGCCACCGCTCCGTCGCAGCGCCTCAAGCTCGGCGGCGCCCCGCGCCGCTATGTAGCGATCCAGCGATTCCTGCACCACCGCACTCTGGCCGTTGTGGAGGGCCTCCAGGCGGGCGGCCGCGCCACGGGCGTCGTTCTGCCGCAACAGGGCGACGACTTCATCGGCCGCTGCGTTGATATCCATCTCCGGCATGATCTTTCCCTGAACGTGATCGGTATGGGAGTCCAGCCTACCCCACCGCACCGGCGCAGCCGTTGACACACGCCACACACCTGCGCGAAGCCCCGTTCAGCAGACTCCACGCAGTAGTGCTGTTCACCCTCGTGGACCGCCCATCACCGGCAGGATCACCCCGCTGATGTAGCTGGCACAGGCCGGCGAGGCCAGGAACACGTAGGCCGGCGACAGTTCCTCGGGCTGTGCAGGCCGGCCCATGTCGCTGTCCTTGCCAAACTCCGCCACGTCCTCCGCCGGCTTGTCGGCCGGGTTCAGTGGCGTCCACACCGGCCCCGGCGCCACACAGTTGACCCGGATGCCACGTGGTAGCAATTGGCTCGCCAGCGATTTGGTGAACGCATGGATCGCGCCCTTGGTGGCCGAGTAATCGATCAGCGCCTTGCTGCCGAAGATTCCCGTTTCCGATCCTGTGTTGATGATGCTGGCACCCTCGCCCAGATGCGGCAGTACCGCGCGCGCCATCTGTATGTAACCGCCGATGTTGGTCTGCAGGGTCTCCTGCAGGTGCGCGTCTTCCAGGTCTTCCAGCCGCGCGCAATGCAGCTGGAACGCGGCATTGTTGACCAGGATGTCGATGCCGCCGAAGGCCTTGGCCACCTGCTTGACCGCCTTGTTGCAGAAGCGCGGATCGCGCACGTCGCCGGCGATCACCACGCAGCGGCCGCCTTCGCGCTCCACATGCTGGCGGGTGATGTCCGCGTCCTCGGCCTCGTCCAGGTGCAGTACCGCCACATCGGCGCCTTCGCGTGCGAACAGCACCGCCACTGCACGGCCAATGCCGGAATCGCCACCGGTGACGATCGCACGCATGCCCTGCAGCTTGCCGCTGCCGGTGTAGTCCGGTGCAAGGAAACGCGGCGCCAGCTCCAGTTCGTGTTCGTGCCCGGGCTTGGCCAGCTGCTGCGCCGGCATCGCCTCCGGCTGGCGTCGTGCTCCGGCCTGGGTCGCGGTCTTCTTTGTCGCCTTCTTTGCGGCGCGCACATCCTTGGCCTTTTCCTGGTCCTGCAGGCGCCGCTGCCGGGCCGCGACGCGCGCTGCCCGCGGATCGCTGGCGGCCGCCTTGCGGGTTGCGGTCTTCACCACGCGCGGGCGATCGGGGTCGGCGACGGTCTTGGTTGCGGTGCTGCCTTTGCGCACCTTCGGCGATGCCTTGCGGCGGGCGGGGGTCTTCTTGGCGGTGGCCATGCAGGTCTCCTCGGGGGGAATGGAGTTGCCGGCCAGCGGCCGGCGCTACCACGGGCGGCATCCGCCGCGCCTGCAGTGTCTCCACCTATGCTGTTGGCGGCAGTGAGCGCACCGTGTCCACGATGTGCACGGTATTCATTCCGCCACCACGTGCGACGTCGCACGCTGCACGCAACCACACAAGGAACGCCACCATGAAACATGCCATCGCCACCACCGCCGTCTGCTTCGCCCTCGCCGCCTGCAGCAGCACACCGATGGCCCAGGTGCAGCCGATCGACGGCGTGATTTCCGGGCAGTGCCACAGCGACATGGTGCGCGGCGCACTGGGCTTGGCCGCTTCGGATGCCACCGTGGCCCGCGCCCGCGTGGACAGCGACAGCCTGCATGTGCGGGTGCTGCGCCATGACGGTCCGCGGGTACCGCCGGCCAGCGAAGGCGGCGACCGCCTGACCATCGAAAAGGGCCGCACCAACAACATCACCGCGATCTACTGCGGCTGAGCCTGCGCGCCCTGCGCAGCACGCGCAGGGTGGCCTGCTCCCACTGGCGCGGCCCACGCAGGCCGGCCAGCTTCGCCAGTTCACCGCGCTCCCAGCCGGCGAACACGCACGGGTCGATGTAGGCCTTGCGGCACACCGCCGGAGTGTTGCCCAGCAGCGATGCCACTTCGCACACCACCGCGCGCTGCGCCTGCGCCAGCGCGCGCTGACTGGCCGGTTCCGGCAGTTCGGTGGCGGCAAACGCCTGCACCGCCGCCACCGTGCCACCCCAGGTGCGGAAATCCTTGGCAGTGAAGTCCTCGCCCATCACCTCGCGCAGGTAGTCGTTCACCGCGCCGGAATCCACCGGCTGCAGCGCACCGTCGTCATCGCGGTACTGGAACAGCGCCTGCCCCGGCAGCTGCTGCAGGCGCCGCACCAGCAGTCCCAGCTTGCGGTCGCCCACGGTCACCTCCTGCAGCTGCCCGGACTTGCCGCGGAAGCGCATGCGCACCCGGCCGCCGCGCAGCAGCTCCAGATGGCGGTTGCGCAGCGTGGTCAGTCCGAACGAACGGTTCTGTTGTGCATAGGTTTCATTGCCGACCCGCACCAGGGTGTCCGCCAACAGCGCCACCACCATGGCCAGCACCTTTTCCTGCGGAAACCCAGGTCGCTTGAGATCCCGCGACAACCGCCGCCGCAGCGTGGGCAAGGCCTCGCCAAAGGCGATGATGCGGTCGAACTTGCCGGCGTCGCGCTCCTTGGCCCAGTCGGCGTGGTAGCGGTACTGCTTGCGTCCGCGTGCATCGCGGCCGGTGGCCTGCAGGTGGCCGTTGGCGTGGGCGCAGATCCATACGGCGGTATACGCCGGCGGAATCGCCAGCGCACGGATGCGTTGCAGGGTGGTGGCGTCGCGTATCGCGTGACCATCGGCATCGCGGTAGCTGAAACCCTTGCCGGCGCGGCGCCGGCTGATGCCCGGCTGGGTATCGTCGACATAGCGCAGGCCGGCCGCGCGTGCGGCCTGTCGTTCGGGAGTAGAGGGGGTTGGCATGTCGGTAGTGTCGCCGTCGCCATGCCGCGATCCTGTCGATAACGCAAGACAAACACGTGAGGGCCGGTTCGCCGCTATGCTCGGGTCTTCACAACCCCTTCCGGAGTCATGATGTCGTTCCCGATTCGCGCCCGTTCGCTCTCCGCCCTGTTGCTGCCGGCCGTGCTGGCCCTGACCGCCTGCCAGGCACCGGCGCTGGATGAACAGGATTCGGCCACGGCCCACGCCCAGCAGGCCGCCGAAGCCGCCAAGGCGCCGGCCGACGAAGCCGGCAAGGCCACCGAGGCTCCGCCGGTCGGCACCTGCGATGCCAGCCAGGTGCAGAGCCTGGTCGGCCAGACCTACACCGACGCGCTGGGCAAGCAGGCGCAGGAAGATGCCGGCGCCAACCAGGTGCGCGTGCTCAAGCCCAACGACGTGGCCACGATGGAGTTCCTCGGCGACCGCCTGAACATCGAAGTGGACGCCAAGGGCGCCGTCAGCGGCGCGCGCTGCGGCTGAGTCCGGCCCCGCGCCGGCACTGGGTTGCCGGCGCGTTCTGTTGCACCTGCAACCGTGTATTGCGGCGTTGCAGCAACCTGTGATCTAGTCGAGGCATCCGGTGGCCTCACGATGCGCTCCAGGGATTGAGCGGGCTTGAGTGTCCCCGTTCAATTCATTCCGCATCGAGGTAGAGATGGCCCCCCGCAACCGCCAAGGGCTTTACGACCCGCGTTCCGAGCGCGATGCCTGTGGATTTGGCATGGTCGCCCAGCTCGACGATCAACCATCGCGCCTGTTGGTTGATGCCGCCATCGCCGCGCTTTCGCGCATGACCCATCGTGGCGGTGTCGCCGCCGATGGCCTGACCGGCGATGGCTGCGGCCTGCTGCTGCGCCGCCCCGATGCGTTCCTGAAACTGCTGGCCAGCGAAGCCGGCATCGCGGTCGCTGCGCGTTTCGCCGCCGGCCTGGTGTTCCTGCCGCACGACGCCGACGCGGCGCAGGCCTGCCGCGCGCAGCTGCAGGCGCAGGTGGAAGCGGTCGGCTGCAAGGTCGCCGGCTGGCGCGAGGTGCCCACCGATGACAGCGTCTGCGGCCAGCTGGCGCGCGACACGCTGCCGCGCATCGAGCAGGTGTTCGTCGACGCCGGCATCGGCCAGGACGATGCCGGCTTCGCGCTGGCGCTGTTCCTGGCCCGTCGCCGCAGCGAACAGCAGCTGCGCGAACACGCCGACTTCTACGTCACCACCCTCACCCCGGATGCGATCAGCTACAAGGGCATGGTGCTGCCGGACAAGCTCAGCCGCTTCTTCCCGGACCTGCAGCGCCGCGAGCTGGCCTCCAGCGCGATCGTGTTCCACCAGCGCTTCTCCACCAACACGCTGCCGCGCTGGCCGCTGGCGCACCCGTTCCGCATGCTCGCCCACAATGGCGAGATCAACACCATCGAAGGCAACCGGCGCTGGGCGCAGGCGCGCAGCAAGGTGTGGAAGACGCCGCGCTTCGATATCGGTGAATTCGACCCCGTCATCTCCATGCACGGCTCTGACTCGCAGAGCCTGGACAACATGCTGGAGCTGATGGTGGCCGGTGGCATGGAGCTGATCCAGGCGCTGCGCATCCTGGTGCCGCCGGCCACCCAGTCGCTGGAATTCAAGGATCCGGACCTGGCGGCCTTCTACGAGTTCCACGGCCTGAACAGCGAGCCGTGGGATGGCCCGGCCGGCATCGTCGCCTGCGACAGCCGCTATGCGGTGTGCACCTTGGACCGTAACGGCCTGCGCCCGGCGCGCTGGATGCTGACCGCCGACCGCCACTTCCTGGTCGCCTCCGAAGCGGGCGTGTGGGAAGTGCCGACCGAGCGCGTGGTGCGCAAGGGCAAGCTCGGCCCCGGCGAAATGGTGGCCATCGATCTCAAGCGCGGTGACCTGCTCGACTCCGATGCGGTGGATCGCATCAACCGCGGTCGCGCGCCGTACAAGCAATGGCTGCAGCAGGGCGTGACCTACCTGCAGACCGAACTGATCGATCCCTCGCTGGTGGAGGAACCCTTCGACGAAGGCACGCTGCGCAGCTACCACAAGCTCTACCAGCTCAGCAGCGAGGAAGTGGAGCAGGTGCTGCGACCGCTGGCCGAGACCGAGCAGGAAGCCACTGGCTCGATGGGCGACGACACGCCGATGGCGGTGCTGAGCCAGCGCAGCCGCCCGCTGTACGACTACTTCCGCCAGGCCTTCGCGCAGGTCACCAACCCGCCGATCGATCCGCTGCGCGAAGACTGCGCGATGTCGCTGTCCACCCAGCTCGGCAGGGAGACCAACATCTTCCACGCCGGCCCGGAGACGGTGAACCACGTCATCCTCAACTCGCCGGTACTGAGCCAGCGCAAGCTGCGCCAGCTGCTGAAGATGGACCAGTACGTGCAGGCCAACCGCCTGCTCGACCTGTCCTACGGCGAAGACGAGGGCCTGCGCGCCGGCATCGAGCGCATCTGCGCCGAAGCCGAACAGGCCGCCCGCGAGGGCATGGTGATGCTGCTGTTGTCCGACCGCTACCCGGTGGCCGGGCGGCCGATGGTGCATGCGCTGCTGGCCACCAGTGCCGTCCACCACCACCTCTCGCGGCTGGGCCTGCGCTGCGACGTGAATCTCATCGTCGAGACCGGCACCGCGCGCGACCCGCACCACATGGCCTGCCTGCTCGGCTTCGGCGCCACGGCGGTGTATCCGTACCTGGCCTACCAGACCCTGTTCGATCTGGGCCGACGCGGCATCCTCAAGCTCAGCAAGGGCGGTGAGCAGTCGCAGATCGGCCGCCGCTACCGCAAGGGCGTGTACAAGGGCCTGTCGAAGATCATCTCGAAGATGGGCATCTGTACCGTGGCCAGCTACCGCGGCGCGCAGCTGTTCGAGATCATCGGCCTGGAACCGGAAGTCGTGGACCTGTGCTTCCCGGATACCGCTTCGCGCATCGGTGGTGCCGGTTTCGCGCGCCTGGATGCCGACGCACGCGAGCTGTGTGCGCAGGCCTGGGATGCGCAGCAGGACGTGGATGTCGGTGGCCTGCTGAAATACGTGCACGGCGGCGAGTACCACATGTACAACCCGGACGTGGTGACCACCCTGCAGCGCGCGGCGCGCAGCGGCGATCCGCGTGCCTGGCAGCAGTACTGCGATGCCGTGCATGCGCGCCCGCCGTCGGCGCTGCGTGACCTGCTGGAACTGGTGCCGGCGGCCACGCCGGTACCGCTGGACGAGGTGGCCCCGGCCAGCGAACTGTTCCCGCGCTTCGACACCGCCGCCATCAGCCTCGGCGCGCTGTCGCCGGAAGCGCATGAAGCGCTGGCCATTGCGATGAACCGCCTCGGTGGTCGCAGCAATTCCGGCGAAGGCGGTGAGGATCCCGCACGCTATGGCACCGCCAAGCGCAGCAAGATCAAGCAGGTGGCTTCGGGCCGTTTCGGCGTCACCGCTGAATATCTGGTCAATGCCGAGGTGCTGCAGATCAAGGTCGCGCAGGGCGCCAAGCCCGGCGAGGGGGGCCAGCTGCCCGGCCACAAGGTCAACGAACTGATCGCACGTCTGCGCTACGCGCGACCGGGCATCGGCCTGATCTCGCCGCCGCCGCACCACGACATCTATTCGATCGAAGACCTGGCGCAGCTGATCTACGACCTCAAGCAGGTCAACCCGACCGCGCTGGTGTCGGTGAAGCTGGTCAGCCATGCCGGCGTCGGCACGATTGCCGCGGGCGTGGTCAAGGCCGGAGCGGACCTGATCACCATCTCCGGCCATGACGGCGGCACCGGTGCCTCGCCGGTCAGCTCGATCCGTTATGCCGGCGTGCCGTGGGAACTGGGCGTGGCCGAAGCGCACCAGGCGCTGCTGGCCAACGACCTGCGCGGGCGCACCCTGCTGCAGACCGACGGTGGCCTGAAGACCGGCCTGGACGTGGTGAAGGCGGCACTGCTGGGTGCGGACAGCTTCGGCTTCGGCACCGCGCCGATGATCGTGCTGGGCTGCAAGTACCTGCGCATCTGCCATCTGAACAACTGCGCCACCGGCGTGGCCACCCAGGATGACCGCCTGCGCGAGAACCACTTCACCGGCCAGCCCGAGCGCGTGGAGAACTTCTTCCGCCTGCTGGCCGAGGAGGTGCGTGGCTGGCTGTCGTACCTGGGTGCGCGTTCGCTGGAAGAAATCGTAGGCCGCACCGACCTGCTGCGGCAGATCGAGGGGGCGCCGCGCGACGGCGTGCGCGTGGACCTGTCACGCCTGCTGGCCGATGCCCGCTACGAGGGCAGCCACTGTGCCGCGCAGCGCCTGTACGAATCGCCGGACAGCCTGGCCACGCAGATGGACGGCCTGCTGGCCCCGGCCATCGAACACAAGCGCGGTGGCGAACACCGCTTCCTGATCCACAACACCGACCGCAGCATCGGCACCCGCCTGGCCGGTGCGGTGGCACGCGCACACGGTAACCAGGGCATGGCCGAGGCGCCGCTGGAACTGCGTTTCCGCGGCAGTGCCGGGCAGAGCTTCGGCGCGTTCAACGTCGGTGGCCTGCACCTGGAAGTGGAAGGCGAAGCCAACGACTACGTGGGCAAGGGCATGGCCGGCGGCCGACTGGTGGTGCGTCCGCCGCGCGGCGCCCGCTTCGAGGCACGCAGCACCGCGATCATCGGCAACACCTGCCTGTACGGTGCCACCGGCGGTGAACTGTTCGCTGCCGGTCGTGCCGGCGAACGCTTCGCCGTGCGCAATTCCGGCGCGCTGGCGGTGGTCGAAGGCGCCGGTGACCACTGCTGCGAGTACATGACTGATGGCGTGGTGCTGGTGCTGGGCAAGGTCGGCCTGAACTTCGGTGCCGGTTTCACCGGTGGCCTGGCCTACGTGCTGGACGTCGACCGCGATTTCGTCGACCGCTACAACCACGAACTGATCGACATCCATCGCGTGTCCGCCGAAGGCTTCGAGAACTACCGCCAGCACCTGCACCGCCTGATCGGCCGCCATCGCGAGCTGACCGGCAGCATCTGGGCGCAGCAGATCCTGGACGAGTTCCGCGACTACATCGGCAAGTTCTGGCTGGTCAAACCGAAGGCCGCCAGCATCGAGTCGCTGACCGAAACCCTGCGACGCGCCGCGTAACGGTAGTGCCGGCCGCTGGCCGGCATCCCAGGATCACGTAGTGCCGGCCGCTGGCCGGCAACCGCAAAACACCACAGAGCCCGCCATGAGCCGCAAGCACGCCTTCCAGTTCCTCGACCTGCCCCGCACCATGCCGCAGCGCATTCCGGTGGAACTGCGCACGTCCGGCGACTGGGGCGAGCTGTATGGCAAGTTCGGCAAGGAGGACGCCCAGTACCAGGCCGGCCGTTGCCTGGACTGCGGCAACCCCTACTGCAGCTGGAAGTGCCCGGTGCACAACGCCATTCCGCAGTGGCTGCAGCTGGTGCAGGAGAACCGCATCCATGAAGCCGCCACGCTATGCCACAGCACCAACCCGCTGCCGGAAGTGTGCGGCCGGGTCTGCCCGCAGGATCGCCTGTGCGAGGGCAGCTGCACGCTGGAGGAGTTCGGCGCGGTCACCATCGGTGCGGTGGAGAAGTACATCGTCGATACCGCGCTGGCCAGCGGCTGGCGCCCTGACCTGGGCGCGGTGCAGCCCAGCGGCCACAGCGTGGCGGTGATCGGCGCCGGTCCAGCCGGCCTGGCCTGCGCCGATCGCCTCGCCCGCGCTGGCATTGCCGCCGTGGTCTACGACCGCTATGAGCAGATCGGCGGCCTGCTGCAGTTCGGCATTCCCAGCTTCAAGCTGGACAAGGACGTGATCCACCGCCGCCGCGAAGTGCTGGAGGGCATGGGCGTGCAGTTCCGCCTCGGCGTGGAGATCGGCCGTGACCTCAGCGTGCAGCAGCTGCTGGACAGCCACGACGCGGTGTTCGTCGGCACCGGCGCCTACCGCTACACCGATGGTGGCCTCGACGGCCAGGACCTGAAGGGCGTGCTGCCGGCCCTGCCGTTCCTGGTGCAGAACAGCCGCATCGTCGGCGGCGATGACCCGAAGGGCCGGCCGATTGCCGGCTGGGAAGACACCATTGCCCTGCCCGACCTCAACGGCAAGCGCGTGGTGGTGCTCGGTGGCGGCGATACCGGCATGGACTGCGTGCGCAGCGCGGTGCGGCTGGGCGCGGCCAAGGTCACCTGCGCCTATCGCCGCGACGAAGCCAACATGCCCGGCAGCGCGCGCGAAGTGGCCAACGCCCGCGAAGAAGGCGTGCGCTTCCTGTTCAACCGGCAGCCGCTGTCGATCGAAGCCGGCGCCGACGATGAAGTGATCGGCGTGACCGTAGTCGAAACCCGGCTGGGCGAGCCCGATGCCAACGGCCGCCAGAACGCCGTGCCGATCGAAGGCAGTGAATCGCTGCTGGAAGCGGACGTGGTGATCATCGCCTTCGGCTTCTCGCCGAGCGTGCCGGCGTGGCTGGCCGAGCTGGGCGTGGAAGGCCAGTCCAACGGCCGCATCGTGGCCGGTGGCAAGGACCGCCTGCCATTCCAGACCGCGCATCCGCGCCTGTTCGCCGGTGGTGACGCGGTGCGCGGTGCTGACCTGGTGGTGACCGCCGTGGCCGAAGGCCGCGATGCCGCCGCCAGCATCGTGCGGCTACTGGCCCACTGAGTCCGGTACCAGCAATGCCGCCAGCAGCGCCCGCAGTGCGTGCGGCTCCACCGGCTTGGCCAGGAAGTGGTCGATGCCAGCCGCACGACAGGCTTCGCGGGTGCTTTCCATCACACTGGCGGTGAGCGCGATGATCGGCACCTGCGCACGCGCCGGGCAGGCATCGGCACGGATCGCCCGTGCCAGCGCGAAGCCATCCATGCCCGGCATGTGGCAATCGGTGATGACCAGGTCGAACGGCTGCGCCTGCCATGCTTCAAGCGCCGACCGTCCATCGGTACAGGCGTGGACCTGCAACCCGAGCGCACACAGGTGCTGCTCCAGCAGATGCAGGTTGGTGGGATGGTCTTCAGCCATCAGCACGCGCGCCGCCGGCAATGGACGCTCGTCCGCAACCGCCGCCGCGGGCGCGGCCACGGGTGCCTCACAGGCATCCAGGTCCAGATCCAGCCACACCGTGGTGCCCTTCCCGGGCGAGCTGCGCAGCTGCAGCTCCGCCCCCATCGAGATCGCCAGCTCGCGGCAGATCGCCAGGCCCAACCCACTGCCGCCGAAGCGCCGCGTGGTCGAGCGCTCCGCCTGGGTATAGGCAGCGAACACCGCCTGCTGGCGCTCCTCGCTGATGCCCACGCCGCTGTCGCTTACCTGCAGGCGCAGCCGCTGGCCCCAGTCACATTGCTGCAGTACCTGCACCTGCAGTTCCACGTGGCCCTGCCGGGTGAACTTCAATGCGTTGCCGGCCAGGTTGAACAGGATCTGGCGCAGGCGCAGGCCATCGGCCAGCGATCCCGGCTGCATCTCCGGATCAAGCACCACCTGCAGGTGCAGGCCTCGGCTGGCGGCCACCGGCATCAGCAGCTGCTGCACCGCGCGCACCAGTGCCGCCAGGTCGGTGGGCCGCAGCTGCAGTGGTGCGCCTTCCAGGCGTTGGCTGTGCAGTACATCGTCGAGGATCTGCCGCAGCATCCGCGCGGCATCATCGACGGTAGCCAGCACCTGCTGCTGGCGCGGCTCCAGCCTGCTGCCCGCCAGCCGTTCAAGCATGCCCAGCAGCGTGCTCATCGGGGTGCGGATCTCGTGGCTCATCGTTGCCAGGAAGTGCGCCTTGGCCTGTGCCGCCTGCTCGGCCTCGCGGCGCGCTTCGGCCAGCGCGCGGGTACGTGACTGCACCTCACTGACGTCGATCCAGTAGCCGCTCCACTCGACGTCGCTGTCGTCGCAGGTCAACGGCCGTCCATGCGAGCGCACCCATCGCCAGCCCTGTGGCGAGCGGGTGCGGAAGGTGACGTCGATCGGGCCACGCGCCAATGCAGCCATCTCGACGCAGGCCATCACCTGGTTGCGGTCGTCCGGGTGGACCGCGGCCAACAACCGCTGGTGATCGATCCGCGCGGTCTCCACGCTTATTCCGAACAGGGCCTGCACGTCGCCGGCGATCTGCGGAAAGCTGTAGTGGCCGCCCGCCGAACGACGCGCCTGGTAGACCACCGCCGGCAGGTTCGCGGTCACCTCCTGCAGGCGCTGCTCGACCCCTCGGCGGCGCACGCTCTCGCGATGGACCCGCCAGTAGCCGAAGGCATGGACCAGCGCCAGCGCGAGCAGGATCAGCGAGGCCGGCACCAGCCAGCGCAGGGGCGACGATGACGGAGCGTTGCGCGGCCGGTCCGGCAGCCAGGCCGCGCGGATCTGATCGCGTTCGGTATCGGTCAGCTGCGACAGCGCCTGTTCGAAGCCGGCGATGACATCGGCGCAGGCGGGGGTGGTCGCCAGCACCAGGGCATCATCGAAACCGGCCGGCGCGGCGATCAGCAGTGCATCGCCCTGGTAGCGGCGCAACGCCGCCTCGACGTCGCCGAGGTTGGCGACCACCGCATCGATCAATCCGGTACCCAGCAGCGGGAGTGCATCGTCCAGCGCTGCCGGTGGCAGCAGCTGCGCACCCGCTGCCTGCTCGGCCAGCAGCCCCTGCAGCGGCACCCGGCTGGGGCTGGCCACGGTGCGTCCACGCAGATCTTCCAGGCCCAGCACCGGCGGCGCATCCTCCCGGCGCACGATCACATGTGGCAGTTGCAGGTAGGGCGTGCTGACCACCCATCCGGCAGGCAGTTGCGAGCGTGGCCATCCCAGCAGCGCCTGGGTGCCGGCCGGCAGCTCGTCCCGGTCTACGCTGGTGGCCGGCACGGGCAACAGCTGCAGTGGCCGTTGCCCGCCCAGCAGCTTCAGGTACGCCGCGCCGAGCCCCCGGGCTTCGCCCTGTTCGCTGGACGACAAAGGATCACGGTCGGACGGCCAGGCGATGCGCAGCGGTGTGCTGCAGCCCGTGGCGGAGGCCGCGGCAGGCAGCAGCAGGCTGGCCATGACAGCAATGGCTGCCGGGAAGCCGGCGACATTCACGGTAGGCATCCTCATCTCGCGGGCGGAAGGAACGGCCGCGCTGCGGTACCGCTGCCTGCCACGCTATCGACGCGCGGGCCGACGGCAATGAAGAAAGTTGTAAAAGCATCCAGATGGGGGAATGCCGACATACACTGCCGCCTTCACCCGTACCTGCGGAGCGTTCGATGCGCATCGGCCTGGCTGCCAACCGTCTTCATCACCACGACGCGCGCGCTGCGCTGTTCCGTTGGCTGCGCAGCAGCGAGGCCGGCCTGCGCGAGCTGGGCGTGTCGCTGCATGCGGTCGGCCGCACCCATGACGCGATCGAACGGCAGGGCTTCCTGACCGGGTACGCGGGCCTGCACCGTTATCCCTACGGACGCGAGGGTGGCCTGATGAAGCTGGTCGCCGAAGTCGTTGGCATGGGTCCGGATCGGACACTGGATGGCGCGATCTACCTGATCGACCCGGTCGATCCATCCTCGGTGTTTCCGGAAGCAACCGCGCTCAAGCGGCAGTGCGTGATCCACGGCAAGCCGTTCATTTCGACCGTGGCCACCGCACGCGACTGGGTGGAGGTGGAGCGCGTCCACGCCGGGCTGGCAGCCGATGCCGGCGCCGACGACCTGCATGCGTTCGAAGGCCAGACGCTGGCGCTGATCGCGCACGATGCGATGAAGCCGGCGATGCTGGCCTTCGCCGATGAGCACTTCGATGTGCTCGCCCGGTTCGGTGAGCGGGTGGCCACCGGGACCACCGGCCAGCGTTTGAACGAGCTGGCCTGGAGCCGGGGCTGGCCGCGTGATACGCCGTGGGTGACGCGCTACCAGAGCGGCCCGATGGGCGGTGATGCGCAGATTGCCGACCGGGTGCTGGAGGGGCGTTGCCAGCGCGCGATCTTCTTCGAGGATCCGCATGTGGCGCGCCAGCATGAGGCGGATATCCAGCTGCTGGAGCGCGCGGTGACGACAGTGACCGATCAGGCGGTGTGCATTACGGCGCCGCGGGTGGCGGCGCGGTGGGCGGCGGCGGCGGCGCTGCGGGCGGGGTGAGGGTTTCGGCCAACGGCTGAGCCCCTCGTGGTGGGTTGGGCCTGCGCGGTCATGAGGTTGGCCGGGATGGGTGGAATTGCGGGGGACGCCGTGAACCCATCCATGGGGGCTTGGCCGCGGCATCCATGCCGCGGACACCCCCGCAATCCCACCCATCCCGTCCTTCGACAGATTCCGGTGTGCCCACCACGGAAGAAAGAAGGAAGAGCAGGAGCGGGTCGCGCGCTGCGCGCGCTCTGCGGCGCGCTCCCATTCCGCGGAGTTGTTGTTCTTCACTCTGTAGCGTCGAGCTTGCTCGACTGCTCAGCACGCGGTCTTGAGTGAAGCCCCTTCTGTTGAAGGGGCGCGCCGAAGGCGGGGGTAGAGGAAGAATGCGTGGGCAACTGCTGTAGCGCTGGCGCTACAGCAGTTGCCGGAGCATAGCTTTCAAGCGCCGCCCTTCCAGCTGGAAGTAGTCGCGCTGTTCGCGCCAGGCGGGGAAGCGTTGTTCCACTTCGTGCCAGAACGCGGGTGAGTGATTCGGCTGGATCAGGTGGCAGAGTTCGTGCACCAGCACGTACTCGAACGCCTCGGATCGGCCCAGCACCAGCGCCAGGTCCAGTGCCATGCTGCCGTCCGGGGCCAACGATCCCCATTGCGAGGACATCACCTTCAGACGCAGGCGGCTGGGTGCGCGCGGCAGGGTGGGCAGGTACTTCGGCAGCCAGCGGCCGACGTCGGCGCGGGTCTGGGCTTCGTAGAACTCGCGCAGCAGGC
Source organism: Stenotrophomonas mexicanensis (assembly GCF_032911605.1). Lineage (NCBI taxonomy): Bacteria > Pseudomonadati > Pseudomonadota > Gammaproteobacteria > Lysobacterales > Lysobacteraceae > Stenotrophomonas > Stenotrophomonas mexicanensis. The sequence continues at coordinate 119,842 of NZ_JAWJTG010000004.1, read as the reverse complement.
GGCGCAGGGTGGCATCACCGCCGCGGGTCGGCCACTGCACGCAGGCGCCGTGCGCGTCGATCTCCAGCCGCGCGTAGCGGCCTTCCTGCCAGCGCAGCGGCAGCAATTCGCCACGCAGGGGCAGCACGCCGTCTTCGCCCGGCTGCAGCGGTGCTGGCAGGCCCTGGCCCTGGTACTGGCGAAGCTGCAGTGCCAGCCAGTCGCGGTGCTGTTCCAGGAAGCGTTCGCCCATCACCAGGCTTGCGCGCGGCGGCAGGGTCAAACGTGCGCCGCGTTCGTCCACGCTCAGCTTGATGCGGCGCGCACGTGGATCGCGCACGCGCAGCACCTCGATCTCGGCATCCTCCAGGCGCAGGCGAACGGTGTCGCGCTGTACGGTGGCGGGCGGGGTCGGGCTGATCAGGCGGCGCAGCAGACGGCTCATGCGCCCAGCATAGCGCCGCTTCGGGCCGCCGGATGACCGGCGGCCGTCGGGCTGCCTGTTCAGTCAGCCTTGCTGAGCTTGAAGGCTTCTTCCAGCAACAGGAACAGGCGGCGGATCTCGGCGCTCTGCAGGGCGAAGCGGGCGTCGAACTCGGCGCGGCGGCCGTCTTCGTCGGCATGCTCCAGCTGGTCCAGGGCGCCGTCGAGGAACTTCAGCTTGCGCACGATCAGGTCGTCGCCGATCACGAAGGACAAGTTGTCTTCGAAGATCAGCGCCAGCTTGGTCACCTGCTTGCCGGCGTCCAGGTGCTTGTCGATCTCGTCGCAGCGCAGTTCCTGGTGCTGGCACTTGACCACCGCGCCACCTTCCACCGGGTCCTTCATCTCGCACTCTTCGCCCAGGCTCAGCCCGGTCGGCAGCGGCTCGCCGGCGATCCAGCCGGTCAGGATCGAACGCGGTGCGACTTCGGCATTCAGCGGCATCGCCGGGAAGCTGCCGAGCAGGCCGCGGATGTCGGACATGAAGTACTCGCCGGTCTTGCGGCTGGAGGTATCCACCGCCACGTAGCCGTGCTGCAGGTCGATGAAGGCGTCGTTGCGCGAGGACTTCACGAAGGCGCGCGGCAGCAGTTCATGCAGCAGGTCGTCCTTCATGCGCTTGCGCTCGCGGCCACCCGGGCGGCGGCCTTCCTTCTCCTCGATCTCCTCCAGCTTGCGCTCGAGCAGGTCGTTGACCACCGCCGCCGGCAGGATCTTGTCCTCGCCGCCCACGGTCAGCCACAAATGTTCGGCGATGCGGTGGGAGAGCAGTTCCTTCTCCTCGCGGCCGAACGGCGAGATGAAGCCGCGCGAATTCATTTCCAGCGCGCCGACCGGCTTCAGCAGCGCGTGCGGCAGCAGGGTGTCGACTTCGGAAAAATCGGTGGTGGTCGGGAAACGGAAGAACGTCAGGTTGCGAAAGAACATGGAATTCCGGATGGCAAAGAGGAAGGGCGACCGACCTTAAACGGTGGGCGTCTCGGGATCTGCGTCGGCGTCGGCCGGGGAGCCGGCCAGCCAGGCATGGGCGTCGGGCAGCGGCGCGTCGTCGCGACGGCCCAGCGCCATGAAGTCGAACAGGGTGGTGTCGGCCAGCTGCGAGGGCCGGACTTCGCCCATGGCACGCGCGATCTGCTCGATGCGGCCCGGGTGGTCCTTTTCCCACTGCTTCAGCATCAGGCCGACCTGGCGGCGCTGCAGGTTCTCCTGGCTGCCGCACAGGTTGCAGGGAATGATCGGGAACTGGCGTGCCTGTGCGTACTCGACGATGTCGCTTTCGCGCACATAGGCCAGCGGCCGGATCACCACGTGCCTGCCGTCATCGCTGCGCAGCTTAGGCGGCATGCCCGACAGCTTGGCGTGGTGGAACAGGTTCATGAAGAACGTGGCCACCATGTCGTCGCGGTGGTGGCCCAGCGCGATCTTGGTGAAGCCATGGATTTCGGCGTAGTTGTACAGCGCGCCACGACGCAACCGCGAGCACAGCGAACACATGGTCTTGCCTTCCGGAATGACCCGGCTGACCACCGAATAGGTGTCCTGCTCGATGATGTGGTACGGCACGCCCAGGCCTGCGAGGTATTCCGGCAATACGTGCTCGGGGAAGTCCGGTTGCTTCTGGTCCAGGTTCACCGCCACCAGCTCGAACGGCACCGGCGCCTTCTTCTGCAGCTGCAGCAGCACGTCCAGCAGGGTGTAGCTGTCCTTGCCGCCGGACAGGCAGACCATGACCTTGTCGCCGGCCTCGATCATGCCGAAGTCGGCAATCGCCTCGCCGACCTGGCGGCGCAGGCGCTTGGCCAGCTTGTGCTGCTCGCGCTCGGCCACGCGCGGATCACGGGCGGCGCGCGGCTGGGGATCGGGAAGGGAAATCACGGCACTCATGGGTTCCATTCTAACGGCTCGGAGCGGCCACGGCCGGGGGTCGGAATTCCCCTCTCCCGGCAGTCATCATCGCTGTGTATGCTCGGAGGCTGTGGACACCTACAGCCCCGCCGAGATCGTCGAACACCTCGCCGCCCTGCGCGCCGAGCACCGCCTGCTGGATGAACAGATCACCCGCATGGCCGCCAACGGTGAAGACGAGCTGGAGTCCAAGCGCCTGAAGCGGCGCAAGCTGCAGCTGAAGGACTGCATCGCCAAGCTGGAAAGCCTGCAGATTCCCGACGAACCGGCCTGAGCGGTGGCCCATCCACGCATGGCGTGGATCTACTGCTTCGCCCCGGTAGATGCCAACCTTGGTTGGCATGCCGTTCGCCGGGCATCGCCCGGCGCTGCCTTCAATCCTGCGGCGCAGGCTCGTCCGGGCGGGCCGCTTCCGGGCTGACCCTTTCGATGGTGTGGCGCAACTCGCGGCCGAGGATGAACTTGGCATCCTTGGCCCAGGCGTCCAGGCGTTCGTCGAACAACAGCTTGCTGTTCTCGTCCGGCCACACCAGGCGCAGCTCGCGCAGCTTCTGGATGAAGCCGCGGAACAGGGACTTGTCGAAGAACTCCGGTGCCGCCGGTGCGTAGAGCAGGCTCAGCCGCTGCGCGGCCTGCTGGCACAGGCTTTCCAGCTCGGCCGCGCCGAGCACGCCGGGGCCGTTCTTCACCAGTACCGAGATGGCGATGTAATAGCGCTCGAACGCCTGCTGCAGCGAATGGCCGATCGCACGCAGGCGGAACACCTCGTCGGTCTGCCCGGTGTTGCGCGCCAGGATGCCGCCATCGTCATCGTTGACGTTCTGCAGCAGGCCTTCGCGCACGAACACATCGATGGTCCGGTCGATGCGCTGGGCGAACTCGTCCTCGCTCCACGGCAGGAACAGCTCGGCCTGCAGGAACGGGTATACCGTACGGCCCAGCTGGACCAGGCCGGTGCGGCTCATGCGGCGGTTGTTCTGGAAGCAGCAGGCCACCCACGACGAGGCGGTGAACAGGTGCACCACGTTGTTGCGGAAGTAACTGAGCAGCACCGCGGTATCGCCGCTGACGCTGAGCACGTCGCCCAGCGGGTGCTTGATGCGGGTGAGGACGTTGATTTCCTCGGCATGGGCGATGATCCGCTCCGGCGAGTGCGGGGTCACCGTCACCCGGTCCGAATACGGCATCTCGACCAGCAGGGTCTTGCACAGCTCGATCTGCGCGATCAGGTCGGCCTCGCCCATCGCATGCTTCGGCGTGGACAGCAGGGCCAGCGCCAGCAGGTTGATCGGGTTGACGTCGGCGGCGCCGTTGATGCGCACCTGGATGCGTTCGGCCAGCGTATCCACCGTGGTCGACAGCCACGCCGGCTTCTCGTCCTCGGAGACCGCCTCGCCCTTCCACTCCGGCGCCTTCTCGGCGAGCACGTCGTTCAGTGCGATAGGTTCGCCGAAGTTCACCACCACCTGGCCGTAGTTCTGCTTGAGCACCTTGGGGATGCCCCACAGCAGCGACCAGATCGATTCCTTTTCCTTCGGCCGGCCGGACAGTTCGTCCAGGTAGCTGCCGCCCTCCATCAGCTTCTCGTAGCCAATGTAGATGGGCTGGAACAGCACCGGCTTGCGCGGCTGGCGCAGGAACGCGCGCAGCGTCATCGAGATCATGCCGCCCTTGGGCTGCAGCAGTCGGCCGGTACGCGAGCGGCCGCCTTCGACGAAGTACTCCAGCGAGTAGCCACCGGCCACCAGCTGCGCGACGTATTCGCTGAGCACCGCCGAGTACAGCGCGTTGCCACGGATCGAGCGGCGGATGAAGAACGCACCGCCCTTGCGCAGCAGGGTGCCGACCACCGGCAGGTTCAGGTTGATGCCGGCAACGATGTGCGGCGGCACGATGCCACGGTCGTACAGCAGGTAGGACAGCAGCAGGTAGTCCATGTGGCTGCGGTGGCTGGGCACGTAGACCACTTCGTGGCCCGGCGCGGCGGCCTTGAACTTGTCCAGGTGGTGCACCAGCACGCCCGCATAGATGCGGTTCCACACATGGCTGAGCATGAAGCTGGCCGAGCGCACCACCGGGCTGGAATAGTCCGCGGCGATTTCCCAGGCGTAGGCGTGTGCCTTCTTCCAGGCATCGGCCGGCTTCGAATTGTCGCGCTTGGCCTGTGCGGCGATCGCTTCGCGCACCGGTTCGGCGGCCAGCACCTGGTCGACCAGCAGGCGCCGCGTCGACAGGTCAGGGCCGATCACCGATTCACGAATGCGGCGGAAATGGGTACGCAGCACGCGCTGCAGCTTGCGCACCGTGCGCTCCGGCTCCAGGCCTTCGTCCACGGTGCTGCGCAGCGAGATCGGCGGGGCAAAGCGGACGATGGTGCTGCGGCCGTTGAGCAGCACCGCCAGCAAGCGGCGGAAGCGGCCGACCAGCGCCCAGTTTTCCGAGAACAACACGGCGAACCAGCCGCTCTGCTTGTCTGGCGCGCGACCGACGAAGATCGACACCGGCACCAGGTGCACGTCCAGGTCATCGCGCACGCGATGGGCCTGCAGCACCTTGGCCAGCGAGTCCGAATGGGTCTTGGCGCCGCGCTGCTCGGGAATCAGCGAGTTGCTGGAGCTGCGCCGCGACAGCGCCAGGTAGGCGCGCTTGCGGCCGGTCGGGTCACCGGCCAGCGGCACCAGCGGCGATGGCAGGCCGGCCTGGCGGCAGGCCTTGTCCAGGATCAGCGCATTGGACAGGCCGTAGTCTTCCAGCACGTACATGACCGGGCGGCCATCGTTGTACTGGCCCGGGTCTTCCGGTTCGATCTTCAGAGACAGCCACGGTTCGACCAGACGGCCGAGCAGGCGAGCCCACAGCGGGCGGCGGCCAGCCGGACGCGCGTGCGCGGGCGGCGGTACCGGGTTCGGGCCGGTACCGGTCGAGGGGGACGCCGGCACCGTATCGGCGGGCGTCGACTGGGATTCTTCGCCGGGGAACGGCAGCGGGTTCTGTTTCGACATCGGCGCCATTATGGCTTAGGCGGCAGTGTTGCCGCTTCCCCACCCTCGGGCGGGGTCTCGGCCGGTGCCGGCGCCGCTGCGGCACGGGCCGCGTCGGCCTTGCGCAGCAGGGCATCGGTGTCGGCCAGGGTGCGGGTCAGGTACCAATGGCCCTCGCGGCGGCTCAGCGGCAGCTGCAGGGTCATCTCACGCCCCGCCAGGTCGTAGTGCAGGCGTACCAGCGCATTGTCGCCCTCCACCGACAGCAGCTCGCCCCGCACGCTGCGCAGCGCGTCATCCACGCCCAACCCGTAGCTGCCCAGCACCGCCTTGAGGGTATGGATGAACGGCGCCAGCTGCTGCAGGCTGCCTTCCATGCCCGCGGCCTGCAGGCCGGCCTCATCGTCGAAGCCGACCTTGCCGGCGGCCCCCACCAGCGCGGCGATCGTGCTGCGTGCACGCGCACGGTCACTGATCGGCGCGCCCTGCGCCCAGCTGGCGAGGGTTTCCACCAGGGCGATGTAATGGGCCTGCTGGCCGGGCGTATAGCCCTTCTGGTGGCGCAGGTACTGCACGCCGAAGTTGCCCATCGACTGCGCGGCCTGGCGCACGGCACCGGCCTGGCCGGCCAGCTGGCGGTCGAAGCTGCGTTGCAGTTCGGCACCGGCATTGGGCGTGCGCAGTGCGGCCAGCATCGGCAGCAGCTGGTCACCCAGCGGCAGCTCGGTCAGCGGCCACTGGCTGTGGCCCTCGGCCCAGGCCTGCTGCAGGCGCTGATACTGGCTGGGTGGAACCGACAGCTTTGCATAGCCGACCAGGTCGTCCTCGGCCAGGCGCAGGGCCATCGCCTGCACCGCCGCTACTGGTTCGGCTGCCGGCCTGGCCGGATCGTTGGCCGGTTCACGGCACGCGGTCACGGCCAGCAGCAGCATGACTGCCAGCCCCCATCCACGCGCAGACCTTCCTCGCACTGCCACGCTCATGCACTCGGACTCCCCGGACCGGTCCGCATCTTGCGGCCTGCGAGGTGACAGCGGCAAGCCGGGACGTCACGGTTTCCGCGGTTGCTTGTGCAAGTCACTGATCGGAATAAAAAAAGAGCCGGGATCACGAGGATCACAGGCTCTTCAAGCCGGCGCAGGGCCGGTGGACAGTGTTGTGGCACATGTCCGGTCCGAGGACCGGATGGCGGCGATCCTACGCTGCCGCTCAAGTTAAGGCAACACTTCACGTAGTGTCATATAAATCATTGATTTTATTGATTAGCCTGATGCCTTGCGCCGGGGCCATGAAATCTACGGCAGGTTTTGCGGCGATTCGGGCACAACCGGTCCTTCGGCGGATGCAAAAACGCCATCCCGCGCGGGTCGGGATGGCGTTCGGGCCTGCAGACTGCGCAGCGGAATCTCAGCGCGTAGCCAACGCCGACGCGATTTCCTGCTGGATGGCCCGGGCCGCAGCCTGCGGATCGGCGGCCAGGCGGATCGGGCGACCGACCACGATGGCATCGGCGCCATCGGCAAAGGCCTGGGCCACGCCAACGGTACGCTTCTGGTCATCGCCGACCGGGCCACCGGGGCGGATGCCCGGGCAGACGATCGAGAACCCCGCGCCGGTAGCGGCGCGGATCGGGCCGGCTTCCTGGCCCGAGGCGATCACGCCATCGATGCCGGCCGCCTGCGCGGCCAGCGCGCGCTCGACCACCACGTCCACCGGCTCACGGTCGATGCCCATCTGCGCCAGGTCCGGGCGGCCCATCGAGGTCAGCACGGTCACCGCCAGCAGGCGCATGTCGCTGCTGTTGGCGGCGCCGCAGGCTTCCATCATCGCCGGGTGCCAGCCGTGGATGGTGGCGTAGCTGACCGGCCACTGCGACAGGCGCTTGATCACCGCCGCGGCGGTGGCCGGGATGTCGAAGAACTTCAGGTCGACGAACACGCGCTTGTCGCGGCGGGCCAGCTCGTCCAGCACCTGGAAGTACTCGCCGGAGGCGAGCAGTTCCATGCCGATCTTGTAGAACGCCACGCTGTCGCCGAGGCGGTCGACCCACTCCAGCGCCTGCACGCGGTCAGGCACGTCCAGCGCGAAGATCAGGCGCTCGTCATCGCGCAGCGGCAGCGGCGCGCGGCTCACGGTGCGTAGTCCAGCGCAGCGCGCTTGGCGTCGTGGCGGGCCTGGCGCGACTGGCTGTAGTCGTTGTTGAACTGCGCCGGCTCGAAGCCGCCGTAGGTCGGGTTCGGCAGCATCCACCAGCGCTCGCCGAACCAGTCGTGGTACTGCTGCAGAAGCGCGTCACGACCGTCGTTGGTGTTGGCGGTCACTTCGACGAAATCGCCCAGCTGGTCGCCGAACTGCATCAGCACGCGGTATTTCTGCCCGGCCAGGCGGCGGCGGCAGTTCTTCTCGCTGCCGGCCTGCTCGCAGCCTTCGACCACGGTGCCCAGGCCCAGGAACACGCTGTCATCGGCCACCGGCAGGCCCTGCTCGCGCAGGTTGGCCAGGGTTGCGTCCTTCAGGTGCACGGCGCGGTTGGAGATGTACAGCAGGGTCACGCCCTTGGCGTTGGCGGCCTTGGCGAAATCAACCACGCCCGGAATGGCCTTGGCCTTCTTTTCGGCCACCCACTGGTCCCAGGTCAGCTCGTCGTATTCCTTGCCGTCGCGCACCAGGCGCGCCTGGTAGGGCGAGTTGTCCAGCACGGTCTCATCCACGTCCAGCACCACGGCCGGCTTCAGGCCCTTGGCCTCGTTGCCGCGTTCTTCCGGCACCAGCGCATCCCAGTGGGCTTCCTTCAGCGCGGCATCCAGGTGGTCGGCGGCGGCACGGTAGGTCTGCTCGGTGATCGCCTTGTACTCCTGCGCGCGCTGCATCCACAGCACCGCATTGAGATTGTCGTTGGCAGTGGCATCGAGCGCGCCGTCGGCCTTGGCAGCGGCGGCCGGGGCCTCCGGTGCAGCGGCTTCGGCGGCAGGCGCATCCACGCGCTTGCAGGCGGACAGGCCCAGCGCCGCGGTGGCGAGCAGGGTCAGGGACAGGGAAACGGGACGACGCATGGATTCACCGGCAATCAGATATACCGGCGCATTTTACCGGCAAAGGCGGTCCCGGGACGGCTATGCTTGGCGGTTGACCCGTTGCCCTTCCGGAGGCCGCCATGACCGATTCCACCCAGACCCCCGACGTCCCCCTGCTCGACGCCGTGCAGGCCCGCCTGCTGGGCTGCCTGGTGGAAAAGGAGGCAACCACCCCGGACACCTATCCGCTGACGGTCAACGCCGCCCAATCGGCCGCCAACCAGAAGACCGCGCGCGAGCCGGTGATGAACGTCGATGCCGGCAGCGTGCAGCACGCGCTGCGCCAGCTGGAAACGCTGGGCCTGGCCCGCCAGCACTTCTCCTCCCGTGCAGACCGTTACGAGCACCGCCTGCAGGCCGCGCTGGACCTGACCCGGCAGCAGACCGTTCTGCTGGCGATGCTGCTGCTGCGTGGGCCGCAGACCCTGGGCGAACTGGTCACGCGCAGCGAGCGACTGCACCGCTTCGCCGACGCCGACGAAGCCCGCCACGCCATCGAGCGCCTGCAGCAGCGCGCGCTGCTGGTAGTACTGCCGCGCGCCAGCGGCCAGCGCGAAGACCGCTACATGCACCTGCTGTGCGGTGAAGTGGACGGCGCGGCGCTTGCGGCCAAATACGCCAGCAGCGGCGGTGGCAGCGACGCGGCCGATCCGGGCCTGGCCGAGCGCGTGGCCCAGCTGGAAGCGGCCGTGGCCGAGCTGCAGGCGCAGCTGGCCGAACTGCGCGGCTGATGGTGGGTGCCGACCGTTGGTCGGCACTACCCGACGTCAGCCGCATCCAAGGTGGCGTACAGCCGGCTGGGCGTTTCGATGCCCGGCAACTGGATCACCCCGCGCTCCTGCATGCCCAGGCCCAGCAGGATCTTCCCGGACACCACGTTGTCCAGATCGGTGATGCCGTACAGATCCTGCAGGCCCAGCTCAGCGCGCGCATGCGCGAACACCGCCCGCGCAGCCTCACCGGCATAACCCTGCCCGGCGAATTCAGACAGCACCGCGTAGCCGATGTCCGGCCCCGGCAGGCCATCGCGGCGCACCAGCCCGGCATTGCCCAGCCACGCCCCATCGGACAACCGCTCGATGGCATACATGCCGAACCCATTCAACGCATAGCTGTGCAGCACCCGCAGCGCGATGTACTCACGCGCCTGTTCTTCACTGCGCACATTGCGGTCACCAATGAAGCGCACGAAGCCCGGATCATTCAACAGCGCCAGCATCGGCGCCGCATCGCGATCAGGTTCAATCGCACGCAGGCGCAGGCGTTCACTTTCAATTGGATGCACGCGCAGACCTCCAGCCGAAACCCCGATTCTGCCTCAACCCCCGGCTGTTGCTTTTGATTTTCTTTTTTCTTTTCCGTGGCTGGCGCGCACGGAACCTGTCAGAGGCCGGGCGGGTGGGCTGGGCGGGACCGTCCGCGGCATGGATGCCGCGGCCGAGCCCCCATGGACGGGTTTACGGCGTGTCCCGACCAGGCCACCCGCCCGGCCCACCACGAATGCGCTGCGAACGGCGGCAGCCACGAGGGGCTGCGCCGTTCGCCGGTCAATCGAACAGCGCCTCGATCGCCGCCAACCCCGCACTCGCCCGTTCCTTCTTGCGCACCGCATCGGCCACCGGATCAGCACCATCGCGCTGGATCTCCTCCGCCGGAATCTCCTCGAAGAACCGGCTCGGCTTCAACCGCACGTGCTCACCGAACTTGCGGGTCAGCTTGCTGTAACTCATCCACAACTGGATCTTGGCGCGGGTGATGCCCACGTACAGCAGGCGCCGCTCTTCCTGCAGGTTGCCCTCGTCCAGGCTGACCTGGTGCGGCAGCACGCCATCCTCGCAGCCGACGATGAACACGTACGGGAATTCCAGGCCCTTGGAGGCGTGCATGGTCATCATGCGCACCTGGTTGCCGCCCTCGTCCTTGTCGCTGCGCGACAGCAGCGCCAGCTGGCCGGCCAGGTCGGCGGCAGTGGCACCGCGCGGGCCCCCCTCGAACCACTGCGCCAGTTCCTCGATGTTGTTGGCACGGCGCTGGTAACTTGCCTCTTCCTTGGCCTGCTGGCGCAGTTCGCTGAGCAGGCCGGATTCCTTGGCGACCTTGCGGATCATGTCGCCGGAAGTGACCTGCCGGGTCTGTGCACGCAGGTCACGCAGGATGTCGGTGAAGCGCGCCAGGCTGTTGGCCGCGCGCGGGGGCAGTTGCTGCAGGGCACCGATCGCCTCGGCAGCCTGCGCCATCGGCATGTCCTTCTCCTGCGCCAGCTCGGCCAGCTTGGCCAGCGTGCCGGCACCGACGTCGCGCTTGGGTGACTGCACCGCACGCATGAACGCGGTGTCGTCGTCCGGGTTCACCAGCAGGCGCAGCCAGGCCAGCGTGTCCTTCACTTCCTGGCGTTCCAGGAACATGGTGCCGCCGGTCAGGTGGTAGGGAATGCGCAGCAGCTGCATCGCCTTTTCCAGCGGACGCGACTGGAAGTTGCCGCGGAACAGGATGCAGAAATCACTCCACGGCACATTGCGCGACTGCGCCACGAAGGCGATCTCGGCGGCAACCTTTTCCGCCTCATGTTCGCTGTTGCGGCATTCCCACACGCGGATGCGTTCGCCGTCGGCCTGGTCACTCCACAGCTTCTTCAGGTGCTCGTGCGGGTTGTTGGCGATCAGCGCATTGGCCGCGCGCAGCACACGGTTGGAACAGCGGTAGTTCTGCTCCAGCTTGATGATCTCCAGCTTGGGATAGTCGCGCCCCATCTGCTGCAGGTTTTCCGGATTGGCGCCGCGCCAGGCATAGATCGACTGGTCATCGTCACCCACGCAGGTGAAGTTGCCCTTGTCACCGGCCAGCTGCTTGAGCAGCCGGTACTGCGCGTCGTTGGTGTCCTGGCATTCGTCCACCAGCAGGTAGCCGATGCGCTCGCGCCAGGCCAGCGCGATCTCCGGATTTTCTTCCAGGATCTGCACCGGCAGACGGATCAGGTCATCGAAGTCGACCGCATTGAACGCGGTCAGGCGCAGCTGGTAGCGCTCGTAGACGCTGGCCGCTTCCTTCTCGCGATTGCTGCGCGCGGCGGCCATCGCCTGTTCGGGCGACAGGCCGGCGTTCTTCGCGCGCGACACCAGGTTCTTCATGTCCTCGATGTCATCAGGCTTGGCCCCGTACATCAGGTCCTTGATCTGCGCAGCGGCATCGTCGGCATCGAAGATCGAGAAGCCGCGCTTCAGGCCAACGGCCGCGTGCTCGATCTGCAGGAACTTCAGGCCCAGCGCATGGAAGGTGCAGATGGTCACCTCGTCGGCGTCCTGCTCGCGCAGGCGCTTGGCCACGCGCTCGCGCATTTCCTTGGCCGACTTGTTGGTGAAGGTGATCGCCGCGATGCGGCGCGCCGGATAGCGGCCGCAACCGATCAGGTGGGCGATCTTTTCCACGATCACACGCGTCTTGCCGCTGCCCGCGCCGGCGAGCACCAGCAATGGACCTTCGATGTGCAGGACGGCGGCGGCTTGGGGGGGATTGAGACCGTGCATGGGATGGGGATTGTAGCGGGGCCGGGTGACGACCACAGCGGGCCGCCGGTGGGGTTGCTGAACGGCTTCGGCGAAGCGGGGCTGCGGCGTACAATCCGTCGATGGCCAAGCTCTACTTCTACTATTCGGCGATGAACGCCGGCAAGACCACCACCCTGCTGCAGAGCGCCCACAACTACCGCGAGCGCGGCATGCGGGTGGCGATCCTGACCCCGCGCCTGGACGATCGTGCCGGCGCCGGCGTGGTCGCCTCGCGGATCGGCCTGCGTGCGGACGGCATGGCCTTCGACCGCGATACCGACCTGCAGCGCTGGGTCGAGCAGGATCTGGCAGCCAACGGCCCGATGGGCTGCGTGCTGGTGGACGAGGCGCAGTTCCTGACCCGCGCCCAGGTCTGGCAGCTCAGCGAAGTGGTCGACCAGCTGCGCATTCCGGTGCTGTGCTACGGCCTGCGCACCGACTTCCGCGGCGAGCTGTTCGAAGGCAGCCAGTACCTGCTGGCCTGGGCCGACGAGATGCAGGAGATCAAGACCATCTGCCACAGCGGCAAGAAGGCGACGATGACGGTGCGTGTGGACGAGCATGGGCACGCGGTGCAGGACGGCCCGCAGGTGGAGATCGGCGGCAACGACCGCTACGTGTCGGTCAGCCGCGCCGAGTTCAAGAAGATCACCCGCGGCGAAGGGCGGATCGATCCGGCGCAGGCGCCGCTGCCGCTGTAGCAGGCGCGCCGGTGCGCCATGACCTCCAGCGGTTTACAAGCACGCGCTGTCGCGCCTAGGCTGCGGCTCCCCTGCTGCCGAACTGGACGTCCGACATGCGCTCTGCCCTCCTGCTGCTGCCGCTGCTGTTGCTGCCCCTGCTGGCCACCGCGGCCGAGCGCCCGTCAGGTGAAGACGATGCGGCGGTGATCGGCGCCGGTTTCATGGACAGCCACCCGGACATGATGTACCGGCAATGGGGCGTCAACGCGCTGCGTCGCAACGATGTCAACGGCGCGATGGACAACTTCCGGCTGGCCGCGCGGTATGCGGACAAGCCTGCCCAGGGCTACCTCGGCGAGATGTACTGGTACGGGGTAGAGCAGCCGCGCAATCCGGTCATGGCCTATGCCTGGATGGAGGTGGCGGCCGAACGTGGCTATCCGTTGTTCGTCGAGCTGCGCAACGAGTACTGGGCCACGCTGCCGCTGGAGCAGCATGATGCGGCGCGCGCGCAGGCAAGCGCGCTGCGCGCCGAGTATGGTGACGAAGTCGCGCGCCCACGCATGGCCGAAGTGCTCAGAAAGGGGCGCCGCGAGATGACCGGCAGCCGCGTCGGCTCGATGTCCAACAACGTCGACATCGTGTACATGGACGGCGGAATCTCCCGCACCATCAAGGCCGATCGCCTCTACGACCCGAAGTACTGGGACCCGAAGCAGTACGAACGCTGGCAGGACGAAACCTGGATGAAGATCCGCCGGGGCACGGTGGAAGTGGGTGTGCCGACCCAGTCGCACGCCACCGACAGCAAGCCTTGAAACAACGGTGCCGGCATGTAGCCGGCACCGGGCCGCATCCATTCAGTACAGCGTGCGCTCCGGCGCACCTGCCGGCGGCGGGGTGTACTGGTACAGCCAGGTCTCGGTGAGGGTCTTGCCGCCACTGCGCAGGAACAGGCGGATGTCGATCTGCTCGGTGCTGCCTTCCGGCGGCACCAGGTCGAACATCGCGCGGTAGCCGTTGATCTCGCGCAGCGGGCGCGCCGACACGATCTCGACCCGGCCACGGCTGGCTTCCACCACGGCCTCGACCTCACCCTTGTCGATCAGCCTGGCCAGTTCGCCGCCTTCGAAGTCCACCGCGAAGCGCCAGCTGAAATACTCGCGCTTCTTGCCGATCACGCCGCCCAGGCCGGTGCGGCTGGCCACGCAGTGCGCCAGCGGCGGCCGTGCCGGCGGCTCGGCGCCCCAGTACAGGCGGTAGCCGACCAGCAGCTCCTGGCCCGGCTGCGGCTTTTCCTTCGGGTTCCAGAACGCCACGATGTTGTCGAAGGTCTCGTCCACGGTGGGAATCTCCACCAGCTGCACCGAGCCCTCGCCCCATTCGCCCTTCGGCTCCACCCACAGGCAGGGGCGCTTCTCGTAGAACACGCCGTCGTCCTGGTAGTGGTCGAAGTTGCGGTCGCGCTGCAGCAGGCCGAAACCACGCGGGTTGCGGTCGACGAACATGTTGAAGCGCAGGTTGCGCGGATTCAGCAGCGGTCGCCAGATCCATTCGCCGGCACCGGTCCACAGCGACAGGCCGTCGGTGTCGTGGATCTCCGGGCGCCAGTCCCATGCCATGCGGCGGTCGTTCTCGCCCACCTGGTACATGCTGGTGCACGGGGCGATGCCCAGCCGCTCGATCGCCTTGCGCGGGTACAGCGCGCTGTCGATGTCCATCAGCAGCACATCACCATTGGTGATGGCGAAGCGGTAGGCACCGGCCACGCTGGGCGAATCCAGCAGGCCGTAGACCACGATCGTCTCCGAATCGGCCGACGGCTGCTCCAGGTAGTAGGCGATGAAGTCCGGGAATTCCTCCGGCTTGCCCATGCCGGTGTCGATCGCCAGGCCGCGCGCGGACTGGCCGTACTGGCCTTCCTTGCCGACCGCGCGGAAGTAGCTGGCGCCGAGGAAGGCGGCGAAGTCGCGGTCGGTGTCCTTGCGGGTGTTCAGGCGGAAGCCGGCGAAGCCCAGATCGGCCGGCAGCTCGCCGTCCTTGATGCCGCTCTTGCCGTAGTTGAACGCCGCGCCGTCATAGGCCAGCTCCTGCGCCTTGCCGTCGACCACGTCGAACATGCGCACCGGCGAGTGGAAGTACAGGCCCAGGTGGAAGAACTTGGCCTGGAACTTGCCCGGCTGGTCAGCCCACAGCGCATGGTCCTGGCGGTAGCCGATCGACTGGTACTGGTCCCAGTCCAGGCCTTCCAGGCGGCCCGGCAGCACCCGCTTGTGGCTCTTGTAGGGTGCCTGTGCCAGCGCGCGCGCCTGGCCCTTCAGGGTGGCGAAGTCGAACGGCTGCGGCTGGCCGAGGCGGCGCAGGCCCATCTGGCCGCTCTTGCTGGCCGCGCACGCGGGCAGGGACGGCAGGCCGAATGCAGCCAGGGCGAGGGAGGCATTGCGGATGAAGTCGCGTCGTTGCATGCAGGCGCGTCAGGCACAGAGGGAAGGTCGGCCATCATAGGCAGACAAACGTTAACGGGCAGCGGAGACGTACCCTGCCCGTTCAGCTGCCGCTGGCCGCCCGCCTCAGCGCTGGCAGTGGCTGCACCAGACGCTGGCGCGCTGGCCGATGGTGGCGTGCTTCAGCGCGCGGCCACAGTTCGGGCAGGGCAGCCCATCGCGGCCGTACACCAGCAGTTCCTGTTCGAAGTAGCCCGGTGCGCCGTCAGGGCTGATGAAATCGCGCAGCGTGGTGCCGCCACGGGTGATGGCGTAGCCGAGGATTTCCTTCACCGCGTCGGCCAGCCGCTGATAGCGCCCGCGCGAGATCTTGCCGGCCTCGCGCAGTGGACTGATGCCGGCCTTGAACAGGCTCTCGGCGGCGTAGATGTTGCCCACGCCCACCACCACCGCCTGGTCCATCAGGAAGGTCTTCACCGGCGCGCTGCGGCCACGGCTGCGGGCGAACAGGTAGTCGCCGTCGAACGCGTCGTCCAGCGGCTCCGGGCCCAGCCCCTGCAGCAGCGGATGGATCTCACCGGCGGGCTGCCAGAGCAGGCTGCCGAAGCGGCGCGGGTCGTTGAAGCGCAGCAGGCGGCCGTTGTCCAGGCTGATGTCGACGTGGTCGTGGGCGCGTACCGGCGTATCACCGGGCAGCACACGCAGGCTGCCGGACATGCCCAGGTGCAGCACCGCGCTGCCGATGGCGGTATCCAGCAGCAGGTACTTGGCGCGACGGCGGATCTCCTCGATGCGCTGCCCCGGCAGCAGCTCGGCCACTTCCGGCGGAATCGGCCAGCGCAGGTCGGCGCGGCGCAGGATCACGCCATGCACGCGGCGGCCCTGCAGGTGCGGCGCCAGGCCGCGGCGGGTGGTTTCGACTTCGGGCAGTTCAGGCATGAACCGATTCTACGCCCGCTCAGCGTGGCGGTGCCGCCAGTTCACGGGCATCCAGGACGCCATCACCGTTGGCATCCTGCTTGTGGAAACGCTGCACGATCACCTGCCGCTGCTGCTCGCGGCTGATCGCCCTGCCCTTGCCGCCGGGCAGCTCGTCTGCGCTCAGCACGCCATCGCCATTGCGGTCCATGCGGTCGAAGGCATACAGCATCCACTGCACGTATTCGGATTCACTCACCCGGCCGTCGCCATCGTTGTCCATCCGCTGCAGGTAGCTGGTGGTGTCGGTGACCTGGGCCAGCGCCGCGCCCGGCAGCAGCATCGTCAACGCAAGCCCATACCCAGCCCTCACGCGCCCACCAGGCTGTAGCCCTTCAACCGTGCGGCATAGGCCTGCAGCGCGGCGATCCCGCTTTCCTCGGCCTCACGGCACCACGCCTGCAACTGATGCAGGCGCTCGGCGGCATCGTGGCCGCGGGCCTCGAGCAGCGCCGCCAGCCGCGCGCGGTACTCGACCAGGGTGCGGATGCGCGGGCGCTGTGCCACCCATTCGCTGAGCTGGGCACGACTGTCCGGCTTCAGCCAGCGGCCATCGTTGACCAGGCCACGGCGCAGCCGGCGTGGCAGCAGGCGGCGCAGCTTGGCCCCGGCCTGCACGGCTTCCTCGCGCAGGGCCGGCATGAACACATTGCGCTGGTAATCGGTCATCGCCTGGAAGCGGTGCGACAGCAGCGCCTTCAGGGTTTCGGCATCGGGCACGGCGATGTTCGGGCGCACATCCATGGCCGGCGCCACCCGCAGCACCCTGGCCAGGCGCAGCGCCTGCAGCAGGCGGATCGCACTCCAGCCGATATCGAACTCCCAGCGCCGCATCGCGAAGCGCGCCGAACTGGGGAAGGCATGATGGTTGTTGTGCAGCTCCTCGCCACCGATCCAGAACCCCCACGGCGTGAGATTGGTGGAGGTGTCGGCGGACTCGTAGTTGCGGTAGCCCCACCAGTGCCCCAGGCCATTGACCACGCCCGCGGCCCAGAACGGGATCCATGCCATCTGGATCGCCCACAGGGCCACGCCCGGCAGGCCAAACAACACGGTATTGATCGCGAACAGCAGCACCGGCCCCAACGTGGCATGCGGGGTATACAGGCGGCGCTCGATCGCATCATCCGGGGTGCCGCGCCCGTACTGCTCGATGTCCGCGCGCATGCCACGCGCTTCGCGGTACAGCTCCACGCCGTGCCAGAACACCTTGCCGATGCCACGGGTGACCGGGCTGTGCGGGTCGTCCTCGGTCTCCACCTTGGCGTGGTGCTTGCGGTGGATGGCCACCCACTCGCGGGTGATCATCGAGGTGGTCAGCCACAGCCAGAAGCGGAACACATGGGCCAGCGCCGGGTGGAAATCGACGCCGCGATGGGCCTGGCTGCGGTGCAGGTACAGGGTCACCGAGAAGATGGTGATCTGAGTGAAGACCAGCAGCACCGCCAGCATGGCCCACCAGCCCAGGCCGAGCACACCACCGGTCAACAGGGACATCAGGGCATCTGGCATGACGGCTCTCCGGGTCGACGCGGGGATGGCAGACATCATGGGCGCTTGCGTTGCAAACTGCATCCCTGCGGCGATGCTCTGCATCGCCATCCGAGGCACCGTTCACAGTTGGGGACCTGAGTTGTCGAGCCTTGATCCACGCGCCAGCGCCATGACCGCCGCCCCGCCCCTGGCGGAGCAGCCCCCCTTGATCGAACTGGACCGCGCCACCGTGGTACGCGGCCAGGTGAAGGTGCTGCACGGGCTCAACCTGCGCATCGCACAGGGCCAGCACACCGCCCTGCTCGGCCCCAACGGCTGCGGCAAGTCCACCTTCATCAAGCTGATCACCCGCGAGCTGTACCCGCTGGCCCAGGGCGACGGCGCGGTGGCGGTGAAGGTGCTGGGCCAGAACCGCTGGCAGGTGGACCGGCTGCGCTCGCAGCTGGGCATCGTCACCGGCGATCTCAGCAGCAACCTGGCCGACATGCCCGGGCTGACCGTGGAACAGGCGGTGCTGTCCGGCTTCTTCGCCAGTTACGTGGTGCCGGCCTTCCGCGAGGTGACCGCCGACATGCGTGCACGCGTCGGCGAGACACTGGCGATGACCGGCGCGCTGTCGCTGCGTGAGCGCGCCTACGCCGAGCTGTCGGCCGGCGAGACCCGCCGCGTGCTGATCGCCCGCGCGCTGGTCAACCGGCCGCAGGCACTGCTGCTGGATGAGCCCTCCACCGGCTTGGATCTGGTCGCCCGCGAACAGCTGGTGGCGACCATGCGGGTATTGGCGCAGCAGGGCATCACCCTGGTGCTGGTGACCCACCACATCGAAGAGATCATTCCCGAGATCGAGCGGGTGGTGCTGCTGCGCGACGGCCGCGTACTGGCCGATGGCACCCGCGCCGAGCTGCTGCGCAATGAACCGCTGTCGGCGGTGTTCGGCGGCGCGATCACGGTGGTCGAACAGGAAGGCCGACTGACCGCGTACGCGGGATAGACAGATGCATCGCTCTCCGTAACCGTCTGTAGAGTCGAGCCATGCTCGACCGCCGTTCGCCGCGAGCAGAAGCAGCCGAGCATGGCTCGGCTCTACAGAAGGCGGGGCAGCGGGCCGGATGTTCCGCCCCGCCACCGCTTTGCTCAGAACCGCAACGCCAGTGCGCGCGACTCGATCGGTGCCATCCGGCTCTGGTCCTGCAGCTGCAGGTCGCGCAGCTCGTACGGCGCACCGAACCCGACCGGCAATGCGGCCTGGTCGAACGGCAGCACCAGCTGGCCTGCGCCCGGGCCATCGAACCACGCGGCCGCATGTGCCTGCGCGACCGGCTTCAACTGACCATCGCGGGCGGTGGCATACAGCGTGCCCCGTGCCTCATAGCGGCCTGCGGCGGCCACCTGCAATGGCAGTGCCACCTGGCGGCTGGACGGATCCGGTGCCGCCTGGCCGCTGAAGCGCGCGGTCGGCCGCGCCACCGCGAAGGCGACCTTGCCATCGCGCAGCACACCGTCGGCCTGGGCGAACACCTGCAATTCCCACAGCCCCTGTGCAGTACCGACATCGGCCGGGATGCGCACCTGCGCGCGCAGGCTGCCATCGGTAGTGCGCAGCAGGCGCTGCGGCCAGCTGCGGCCATCCGGCGCGACCAGCAGGGCTTCACCGCCCAGGCCGCCACGACGCGATGCCAGCTGCGCGGTGGTGGCACCGTCTTCCAGCAGGCGTGCCTGCAGCTGCACGTTGCCACCGGCCAGCACCTGCGCCTGGTTGGCCTGCACTTCCAGCCGCAGCGGGCTGTTCGGCTCCAGCACCTGTACCACGTAGCGGCCCTGGGCCTGCGCGCTCTGCAGCGTGTAGGCACCGACGGCACTGGTCGCGCCGGTACGCAGCATGCTGCTGCCATCGCTCACCGGCATGCCGGCGTCCTGCAACGCGCGCGCATCGACACTGTGCGCCACGCTGCTGCGGCCGGCCGGGTCGCGCACCTGTAGCGTGTTGGCCGGCAGCGCGCGGGCACCGTCGGCCGGGCTCAGCTGGATCACCGCATCCGGCGCCGTCAGTGGCAGGTCCAGGCCGCGTTGCAGCTGCGTGCCATCAACCTGCTGCCAGTAGCTGCGGCTGACCGAGGCATACGGCGTGGCCGCCTGCAGCGGTTGTGCGGGGTCCAGCGCCCAGGCAAAGGCCAGTGGCGCGTGTTCGCTCTCATCGGCGGGAAGCGGCGCGGCTACCAGGGCGGTAGGCACCTGATCGCCCGCACGGGCGGCCTGCAGCGGCTGCGCGGCCTGCGCTACGGAAAGGGACAGCACTGCCAGGGTGGCGCCGACCAGCAGGGTGGATTGAATCGTCATGGTCGTCTCCCTCACTGGGTCAGGTCGTTGCGCAGCAGGGTGCCGAGGCCGAAGCACTCGCGGCGGCTCTGGTTGTGGCTGAGCGGTTCTGCACCCTGGGTAAGCGCCTTGTCGGTGAACCAGGTGGTGCCGGCGGCCTTCTGGCTGCTGCACTCCAGGAAGCCATCGGAGCAGGACGACAGCCAGTTCTGGGTGAACTCCAGGCCGACGTTGGCGGCATAGCCACCGCAGTAACTGTTGCTGTCCCACACCGCCGATTCCACATCGCTGCCCACCACCGCACGGAACGGTTTGGGCAGCGCCGGGCGACCAGCGGTGCCGTACAGGTTCTGCGCGTTGTAGGTGGCCATGCTCGCCACCTGCTGCTGGCGCACGGCGTCGTTCTTGTAGCCCAG
Source organism: Stenotrophomonas mexicanensis (assembly GCF_032911605.1). Classification (NCBI taxonomy): domain Bacteria; kingdom Pseudomonadati; phylum Pseudomonadota; class Gammaproteobacteria; order Lysobacterales; family Lysobacteraceae; genus Stenotrophomonas; species Stenotrophomonas mexicanensis. The sequence continues at coordinate 99,544 of NZ_JAWJTG010000004.1, read as the reverse complement.
CAGCCAGCCCAGCGAGGTTTCAAAGGTGTTGCCGTTGAGCACCGCATCGGCCAACGGCGTGCCGGCCGAAGACGGTGCCAGCGCGTTGACCTTGCGCACCGTGCGGATGATCTTCGGATAGCGGCTGTCATAGGTCGGGTTGGACAGGATCCAGCGCATCACGTTGCCGCCGTTGGAGTGGGTGATCACCACCAGCTGGGTGATGCCACGGCTGTCGATGAAGCCGGTCAGCTGATTGGCCAGGCAGCCGGCCGCTTCCGGCTTCCACATGTACTGGGTGAAGTCGCAGTTGATGACCACGTAGTTGCTGCTGTTCGGCAGGCCCTGGCGCACGGTGTCGATGATCGCCGGCTGCCAGTAGTCCTGGGTGGCGTTGGTCTGTGCGCCGGTGCCATGCACGAAGGCCACACCGACCACGTCGGCCGCCTGTGCCGGCGCGGTTGCCAGCCCGAGGAGCAGGGCCAGGACGGTACTTCCTGTTGCGGTGCTGCGCATCGCTTCTCTCCCTCTGTCAACGGATCCCCCCGACCCGGCTGGAACTGGACGGCCCCTGGTGCTTGCCGTTGTGCCGATGCTCGCGGCGAGGCCGCGTGAAAGTCCGTGCGCTGCGCCCGGATTCAGGAGACTGACGTCACTCGATGACGCTTTTCATATCGCCGGGATGACCATGCCGGGTCTGGCCGTATGACCGATGGCCACTGCGGTGTCGTATACGGGCTGCGATCATGGCGCGATGTTTTTCCTCCGGAGCCTGTCCATGTCGCTGATTTCCCACCCTGCCCGCCCGCTACTCGGCCTTGCCGTCATCGCGGCCCTGGCCGGTTGTGCCGCCACCGCTGCCAAGCCGACCGCCGTCGAAGCCAACATCACCACCAAGGCGGTGGGCTATCTGGACAAGAGCGCGGTACCGGCCAGCCTCGACCTGGTGCCAGCACCGCCGGTGGCCGGTTCGGCCGCCCTTGCCCTCGACGAACAGGTCAGCCGTGAAGCCCGCGCGCTGCGTGGCAGCCCGCGCTTCGCCCAGGCCGGTGTCGATGCGGAACTCGGCTTCCCAGAAGGCGCCAACCACTTCTCCTGCGCCGCCGACATCGACGTCGATGCGGTGAAGACCCCGGCGCTGTACCGCCTGCTGGAGCGCAGCCGGATCGACGCCAGCGCCGCCACCAAGGCCGCCAAGAACCACTACCAGCGCCCGCGCCCGTTCATGGTCAATGGTGAACCGACCTGCTCGCCGAAGGACGAAGAAGGCCTGCGCAAGAACGGCTCGTATCCGTCCGGCCACACCTCGATCGGCTGGGCCTGGGCACTGATCCTGTCCGAGATCGCGCCGGACCGCGCCGATGCCATCCAGGCCCGCGGCCGCAACTACGGCGAGAGCCGCCTGGTGTGCAACGTGCACTGGCAGAGCGACATCCTCGAAGGCCGCTTCATGGGCGCCGCCGCCGTGGCCCGCCTGCATGACAACGCCGCGTTCAACAAGGACCTGCTGGCCGCACGCAAGGAGATCGCTGCCGCGCGCAAGGCCGGCCTGCATTCCAGCCGCGACTGCGCGGCCGAGGAAGCGGTGCTGAAGGTGCGCCCGCAGAGCGCGCTGTAAGCGCCTGGCGGTTCAATTGTTGCCGGCCAGCGGCCGGCACTACCGATGGGTGTAAAGCAGAAGGGCCGGCATTGCGCCGGCCCTTCTTCATTGCATCAACGCAGCCACCGCATCAGAACTTCGCGGTGAACTCCACGCCCCAGGTACGCGGCTCGTTGAGGAAGCCGGTCAGGTTGTTGAAGTCGATCGCGCCGACCACGCGGGTCTGGTTGGTCAGGTTGCGGCCGAACACGGCCACGTCGTACTGGCCGTAATCCCAGTTGTAGCCCAGGCGCAGGCCGCCTTCCAGCGAACTACGGCCGCGGAATTCCGGCGACTCGTAGATGAAGAAGTTCACCGCGCTGCGGTAGGCCCAGTCGGTGTAGGCATACAGCTCGCTGCCATCGCTGAGCGGGAAGCCCACGCGCAGGGTCGCGTTGTGGATCCACTTCGGCGCCTGCGGCAGCGGGTTGCCGTTCACCAGCGCATAGGTGCCACCGTTGATGACGGTGGTCGGGTCGTTGATGGTGCAGCCACCGCCGCAGATCGCTACCGCCAGATCCTTGTCCTTGATCTCGGTGTCGTTGTAGCTGCTGCCGAAGGTCAGCAGCACGTTGTCAGCCAGATAGGCTTCCAGGTCCAGCTCCACGCCCTGGCCGATGGTCTTGTCAGCGTTGAGCAGGGTGGCGGTGTTGTTGGTGCCGCCCACCGCGATCAACTGCTGGCCGTCAACGTTGTAGCGGAACACGCTCAGGCCCAGGCGCGCGCGGCGCTCGAACAGGTCGGCCTTGATGCCGGCTTCGTACGAGATCACCTTCTCCGAATCGGCCTGCGACAGGCCCGGCGCGAAGGCCAGGCGGCCCTGGATCGACGGCGCACGGAAGCCCTTGGCCACGCGGGCGTAGGCATTCACGTTGTCGGTCAGCTTGTACACGCCGCTGACATCCCAGCTGACGTCGTTGACGTCGGTGTTGGCCAGGTACGGGCCACTGACCGGGGTGCCGAACGGCACGGCCTGCAGCACGCTGGCGTTGAAGTCCTTCTTGTCCTGGGTGTAGCGCACGCCGGCACGCAGCTTGAAGCGGTCGGTGACATCGAAGTCACCCGAGGCAAATACCGCCCAGGCCTTGTTGCGCTGGTTCTGCACCACGTGGCCGGTCTGCGGGTTGCCCGGCTTCAACGAGTTGTAGTTGAAGTTGTTGATGGTCACGTCTTCGTCGAAATAGAAGACGCCGGCCTGCCAGTCGAAGCGACCCCATTCGTTGGATTCGACGCGGAACTCCTGCGTCCACTGGCGATGGTGCGGCAGGCCGTCGGCCGACTCCGACGAGAACGGGATGAAGCCCGGCCCATAGTTGCCAGCGCCCAGCGATGCGTCGCCGTAGCCACCGTCGATGTCACCACGATTGAGGGATTCGGCGGTTTCATAACCGGTGATCGAGTGCAGGGTCACCGAACCGAGGTTCCACTGCAGGCGCGCGCTGCCGCCCCAGGTCTCCAGGTCGGAGAAGTTGACGCCATCGTTGGCCACCTTGTCGCGATCGAAGTTCTCGACCAGGCCGTTGCCACCCTTCTGGATGATGTTGGCACGGAACAGGCGGGCGGTGCCGTTGAGCTTGCGCTTGTGCAGGTTGAACAGTGCTTCGAAGTCGTCGCCTTCGTACAGGAACTGCACGCGGCCGGCGGCTTCGTCATAACCTTCGAAACCGCTGTTGGGCGCGCCGGCACGGGTGTTGTCGACCCAGTCGTCACGGCGCTGGTAGATGGCCGAGACGCGAGCCGACCAGCGGTCGGTCAGCGGGCCGCCATAGGCGCCCTGCACGTTCCAGCTGTTGTAGCTGCCATAGCCCACGCGCACGTAGCCGTCAGCATCCTGCGACGGGCGCGCCGAGTCGAACTTGACCACGCCGGCCGGGGTATTGCGACCGAACAGCGTGCCCTGCGGGCCGCGCAGCACTTCCACATTGGCCAGGTCGAACAGCGGGAAGCCCTTCAGCAGCGGGCTTTCCTGCACCACGTCGTCGTACACCAGCGACACCGGCTGCGACGCATTGAGGTCGAAGTCGGTGTTGCCCAGGCCACGGATGTAGAAGCGCGGGAAGGCACGGCCGTAGGACGACTCGATGTTGAGGCTGGGCACGCGCGCGGCCAGGAAGCGGATGTCATCGCCCGCCGAACCCAGCACATCGAGCTTCTCGCCCTGGATCGCGCTGATCGCGACCGGCACGTCCTTGGCGTTCTCGACGCGGCGCTGCGCGGTCACCTGCAGGGCATCAAGGGCAACCGGATCCTTGGCAGCGGGAGTTTCCTGGGCGGCTGCTACCAGCGGCAACAGGGCGGAAAGAGCGGCAACGAGGGGGCGCGCGACCGGAAGGCGGCCACGGGAAGTGCGGGTCGGAGACATGGCGGTAGGCTGTGTTTGGAGGGGTGGTAAAACGGCGCTACCAGATAATTGTTGCAATACAGCACCTGCCCCGCAAATGCCTGCCGTTCATGGCCGCGTCGCCCCGGCCCCCGCGCCCTCGCTAGACTCGGGGTTTTCCAGCCCTGCAGAGCCGCCGCGATGACCCAGTGGTACTTCCATGCCTCCGCCCAGGCCGAGCGTATCGGCCCGCTTGATGACGAGGCCGCGCGCCGTTATGCGCAGGCCAACCCGCGCGCGCTGGCCTGGTGCCAGGGCATGAGCGGGTGGACCTCGATTGCCGAGGTGCCCGAACTGCAGTCCGCGGCCCCGGGCATGCCGAACACCCCGCCGCCGGTCCCCGCCGCGGCCAGCGGCCGCGCCGACGACATCGAGTTCCGCATCGTCGGCCATGAAATGCAGTTCGTGGAGATCGAGCTCGACCCCGGCGAGAGCGCCATTGCCGAGGCCGGCGCATTGATGTTCAAGGATGCCACCGTGCAGATGGACACGGTGTTCGGCGCCGCCAACGGCGACCAGGGCGGCGGCTTCATGGGCAAGGTGATGGCCGCCGGCAAGCGCGTGCTGACCGGCGAGAGCCTGTTCGCCACCGTCTACACCCAGAGCGGCCACGGCAAGGGCAAGGTCGCCTTCGCCGCGCCCTACCCCGGTACCGTGCTGGCAATGAAGCTGGACCAGCATGGCGGCCGCCTGATCTGCCAGAAGGACAGCTTCCTGGCCGGCGCGCGCGGCGTGCAGATCGGCGTGCAGTTCCAGCGCAAGATCATGACCGGCCTGTTCGGCGGCGAAGGTTTCATCATGCAGAAGCTGGAAGGCGACGGCTGGGTGTTCATCCATGCCGGCGGTTGCGTGGTGGAGCGCGAGCTGGCCGCGGGCGAGCGCCTGGACGTGGATACCGGCTGCGTGGTGGCCTACCACCCGACCGTAGACATGGATGTGCGCCGGGTGGCCGGCATCAAGAGCATGCTGTTCGGCGGCGAAGGCGTGTTCCTGGCCACGCTGACAGGTCCGGGCAAGGTCTGGCTGCAGTCGCTGCCGTTCTCGCGTCTGGCCGGCCGCATGTGGATGGCCGCGCCGCAGGGCGGTGGCCAGAACCGCGGCGAAGGCTCGGTGCTGGGCGGCCTGGGCCGGATGCTGGACGGCGACAACCGGTTCTGACCGCCCCCGGTCGTGCCGGCCGCTGGCCGGCAGCCCCATGGAACTTGGCGCGCATCCCGGTCGTGCCGGCCGCTGGCCGGCAACCTCATGAACCTTGGCGCGCATCCCGGTAGTGCCGGCCGCTGGCCGGCAGCCTCATGGACCTTGGCGAGCGTCCCGGTAGTGCCGGCCGCTGGCCGGCAGCCTCATGAACCGCTGCCAGGTTCCCAATGATTGCCGGCCAGCGGCCGGCACTACCTTTATGAATGGGCGATGTTTCCTACCCTGCCCGCCCCGCCACGGCTTCGGTATGCTGGCGCCCTTTCCTGAATCCGGCGCCGCGAGCGCACTGCCGATGAGCCTGTTCCGCCCCCGCATGCTGCTGTCCGTCGCCCTGATCGGCCTGCTGGCCGGCTGCGGTGGCGACCCGGTCCGCCCCACACCGCCGCCGGCGCCGACCGTGGTGCCGCAGGCCAAGCCGGTGAAGATCGGCATCGCCCTCGGTGGCGGCGCAGCCAAGGGCTTCGCGCACATCGGCGTGATCAAGATGCTGGAGGCCAACGGCTTCGAACCGGCCGTGGTGTCCGGCACCAGCGCCGGCAGCGTGGTCGGTGCGCTGTACGCCAGCGGCATGGACGCGTTCCAGATGCAGAGCAAGGCGGTGGCACTGGACGAAGCCAGCATCCGCGACGTGCGCCTGTTCTCCGGCGGCCTGGTGCAGGGCCAGAAGCTGCAGGACTACGTCAACGAGCAGGTTGCCAACCGTCCTGCCGAGCGCCTGAAGAAGCCGTTCGCCGCCGTCGCCACCCAGCTCGAAACCGGCGAGCGCTCGATCTTCGTGCGCGGCAACGTCGGCCAGGCGGTGCGCGCGTCCAGCAGCATTCCCGGTGTGTTCGAACCGGTGAAGATAGGCGGCCGCAACTACATCGATGGCGGCGTGGTCAGCCCGGTGCCGGTGGATGCCGCGCGCCAGCTCGGCGCCGACTTCGTGATCGCCGTGGACATCTCCAGCAAGGCCAGCGGCAAGGCGCCGACCGACATGCTGGGCATCGTCAACCAGTCCATCTCGATCATGGGCCAACGCCTGGGCGAGCAGGAACTGGCCCGCGCCGACATCGTCATCCGCCCGAAGGTGCTGGACATCGGCGCCGCCGATTTCAGCCAGCGTGGCACCGCGATCCTGGAGGGCGAAAAGGCCGCGATGGCAGCCATGCCGCAGATCCGCGCCAAGATCCAGCAGCTGCAGCGTGCACGTGCCGCCGCAGCGGCACCGGCACCGGTGGCCGCGCCGAAGTGCGAGGAAGCCTCGCGCCTGGGCAAGCTGATGGGCCGCAAGGACAAGTGCTGACCTGAGCCGGCGCGTCGCTGCCAGACAGCGACGCGCGTGCTAGCGCGCGGGCCGGTAGCCGCTGGCCTGCAGCCGCTCGCGCCTGCGCATCTGGCGCGCCTGCTCCTGCAGTGTCGCCGTATGCTGCAGTTGTTCCATGCCATCGGCCGGCACATGCAGCTGGCGTCGCGCACGGGTCAGCGCCAGATAGACCGCGCGCACCGGGTTGTGCCAGATGCGCCCGCCCTGCCCCGCACTGAAGCAACCGGGCGACAGCGAGACCACGTCGAACTGCAGGTTCTTCGCGTGTTCGGCCAGGCACAGCGCCACCCGCCCTTCAGTGGGCGTGTCCTGGTCATCAAGCGCTTGCAGCAATGACTGCACCCGATCGGCAGACGCAAACAGTTCGACCAGCGCGCCCTGCCCTTCGTCGGCCTGCGTGGCCAGGAAGCGCTCCCATTCCTGGTCCGATGCGCTGTCGCGGCGCCGGCGCCACGCATCCAGTGGCCGCTGCAGCACGCTGCGCAGCGCGCGCAGCGATGCCGGATGCAGGTAGGGCCGCAGCCCGAGTGCGTGCAGCTGTGCCGCGTCCAGGGCCAGATCGGCGACGCTGCCATGGATGCGCAGGCCCTCGCTCGGCACCTGCGCCCAGTCGCGGTAATGCAGCACACCGGTGGCGCGGTCGGTGGCACCGACGAACGGCCCACTTTCCTGGCCCAGTCCATCCAGTGCCAGGGTCTGGTTGACCAGGCCCTCGACCTGGTTGCCCTGGCGCACCGACTGGTGCATTTCCAGCACCTTCGACGCGGCCCAGCGCGGCACCGTACCGGTCAGGCACTGGTGCGGATCACCCAGGCTGACCACGCCAGGCGCATGGCCGGCCAGCAACTGCTTCCACGACGGGCTCAGGTCATGCGCCTCGTCCACCAGCAGCATGCCCATGTCCTGCGGGGGGGTGACGCCGCGCAGCGCCAGCCACTTGCCGATGTGCGCCGGGCTGAGACTCAGCAGCGTGCCCCGCTGTAGCTCGGCGTCGAACATGCAGCGCCAGACGTGCTCGGCGGCCGCCATGTACGGCGACACATCGAGCATCGCAGCGGGCACCGAACGGTCGAAATGCTGGAACGCCAAGCCCGTTGCCGACGACGCGCACCAACGGTTGATGGCCTCGAACGCGGTCAGCAGCACCTGCTCCGGGCTGCGCCCACCGATGCCCTGCAGGCCGATGCGGCCGGCAATCTCGCGCGGCGTACGGGTGCTGCGCCGGTAGCTGGCAACGAAGCCACCGGTCTGGCCGCTGCGCGCGGCGTGCTGGGCCACGCGGTTGGCGAATTCGATCTGGGTCAGCAGGCGCACCGCAGTGCTGGCCGGCACGCGGGCGCGGAAGGCTTCCACCTGCCCACGCGAGGGCGCCACGTAGGTGTAGCGGCCCGGCCGCGCCTCCATCAGCGCCAGCACCAGGTGGCCCTTGCCGGTGCCGGCATAGCCATCGAGGTCGATCAGCTCATCGGGATTCGCGGCGATGGCGCGCAGCACGCGGGCCTGCTCGGAGGTGTACAGGCCATGGTGCTCGGCCGACCGCGCATCCGCGGCGGCGACGTCATCCAGCGTGGCCTCGTCGTCATCACTGGAAAAGGTGGCGGGAAAGCGGATCTCATGTTCGACCAGGGTTTCCTGGCAGGCCTGCTGCAGGGCCAGGCCCGGGTACTCCCGTGGCGACTGCGCGATGACGTCCTGCAGGATCTCCGCCGGTGCCAGCAGCACGCCGTGGGCAGCCAATGCGCTCAGCCAGGCATCCAGTTCCGGTTGGCCACCGCCACCGGTCCCGGCCAGCTGTGCAGCCGCACCTTCGTTGCCGGCAAACAACGCGCAGGCATCATGCAGCAGGCGCTCGATCTCGGCCGCCGGATGCAGGCGCGTCCGGCACAGCTGCGCGGCCATCAGCCCGGCCTGCTCCACTGCGGTCTGCGGTGGCGTGCCATGGGCAACGTAGCGCGCCAGCGACTTGCGCTGCAGCGGCAGGAACGTGGTGGTGGGCAGCGGGTGCTGGAGTTCGGACATGCGTGGAACCGGAAAGGAACGCTGCGACGCGCGCAGGGCGGAGATGCTCGGCTACCCGCCCGGCGCCGTCAAATCGCAGCGGCGCGTTCATTCCAGCTGCGAAAGCGGCAATGCCTGGAAGCCCTTCACCGTGCGCAGCACGAAGCTGGAATTGGCATCGGCCACGCCGCCGGCATTGAGCAGCCGGTCCAGCAGGAAGTGCGAGAAGTGCTCCAGGTCGCGCACGTAGACGTGCAGCAGGTAGTCCATGTCGCCGGTCAGTGCATGGCAGGCCACCACTTCATCCCAGCCCTGCACGCTGTCCACGAAGTGGCCGATGGCGGCCTGGTCGTGCTTTTCCAGCTGCACGCGCACAAAGGCCTGCAGGCCCAGCCGCAGCTGCCGTGGCTCCAGCCGCGCGCCATAGCCGACGATCACGCCCTCGCTTTCCAACCGCTGCAGGCGCCGCAGGCAGGCCGAGGGCGAGAGGTTCACCCGCGTCGCCAGCTCGGCGTTGGTGGCGCGCCCATCCCGCTGGATTTCAGCCAGCAGGCGTATATCCGTGCGATCGAACTGGACTTCTCCGGCCATTGTTGCCCCGCAACATGGTGAGTACGCAAGGATATTGCGCCAACAAGGCCAATCGGCGCAACTTTTGCAACCCTGTTGCGCGCGCCCTGCCCTAGCATCGTGGGTATCTCATCCCGGAGTGCCCCATGGACCTCGCCCAGCCCCGCCGCGTCGAACACCAGCAGACCGACAAGGGCTACGTGCCGGTGTATACCACCGCGCTCGTCGAGCAGCCGTGGGACACCTACAGCGCCGACGACCACGCCACCTGGAGCACGCTGTACCAGCGCCAGCGCGAACTGCTGGTCGGCCGCGCCTGCCAGGAATTCCTGGATGCACAGGACGAGATGGGCATGAGCGCGCACATGATTCCGCGCTTCGATCAACTCAATGAAGTGCTCGGCGCCGCCACCGGCTGGACGCTGGTGGGTGTGGAAGGCCTGCTGCCGGAACTGGATTTCTTCGACCACCTGGCCAACCGTCGTTTCCCGGTGACCTGGTGGATCCGTCGCCCGGACCAGATCGATTACATCGCCGAACCGGACCTGTTCCACGATCTGTTCGGCCATGTGCCGCTGCTGATGAACCCGGTGTTCGCCGACTACATGGAGGCGTACGGCCGTGGCGGCGTCAAAGCCCACGCGATCGGCCCGGATGCACTGCAGAACCTGACCCGCCTGTACTGGTACACGGTGGAGTTCGGCCTGATCGATACGCCCGACGGCCTGCGCATCTACGGCGCCGGCATCGTGTCGTCGAAGGGCGAATCGCTGTACTCGCTGGAATCGGGCGCGCCCAACCGCATCGGCTTCGACCTGCAGCGGATCATGCGTACCAAGTACCGCATCGACACCTTCCAGAAGACCTACTTCGTCATCGACAGTTTCGAACAGCTGATGCAGGCGACCTCGCCGGACTTCACCCCGATCTACGCGGCGCTGTCTGACCAGGCGCATCTGCCGGCGGGCGATGTGCAGGGCGATGACCGCGTGTTCCAGAAGGGCACCGGCGAAGGCTGGGCCGACGGCGGCGACGTGTAGGCGAACGGCACACACCGCTTCGCATTGAAAACGGCGCACCTGGATGCGCCGTTTTCGTTGCTGCCTGCCTGCACCGTCACGGCAGTGCAGGCGAGGGCAGGGCAATCAGGCGTCCACGGCCCGGCAGGAACCGCGCACCATCAGCTGTGGGTGCACGCTGGTCGCGGTCGGCGCATCCGGCACGTCGGCCTGCACCAGCATCGCCGCCGCCATGCGCCCGATGTCGGACACATGGCGACGCACCGAGGTCAGCGGCGGCCACAGCCGCGACGCCAGCGGGCTGTCGTCGTAGCTGACGATCGACAACTGCTGCGGCACCGCGATGCCCGCACGCAACGCCACCTGATACACGCCGGCAGCCATTTCGTCGTTGCCGGCAAAGATCGCACTGGGGCGTTGTCCGCCCATCAGCAGCCGTTCGGCGGCATGCACGCCCGACTCGAACGTATCGCCCGCTTCCAGCACGCGTTCACCCGGCAGGGTCAGGCCCACCTGCGCCAGCCGGTCGAGGAAGCCATGGGTGCGCTCGCGTGCAGTACGGCGGTCGCCCGGACCGGCAATCACCGCGATGTCGCGGTGGCCGAGCGAGAGCAGGTAGCCCGCTGCCGCGGCTGCACCGTCGCGATCATGGGTGACCACGGCCTGTGCCTCGTCATCCGACACATGCGCGTTGATGCGGACGTAGCGGCATTCAATGCCGTCGAGCATCTCCGTCAACGCAGCCGACTCGGAGGCACGCGGGCCCAGGATCACGCCGTGCAGCTTCTGCTGCTGCACGAAGCGCCGTACGCCGTACGCACAGTCCGGAGCCAGGCTGTCGCAGGGATGCACGACCAGTTCATAGCCGGTGCCGCGCAGCGCTTCCAGCGCGCCGTGCTGCAGGTCGACGATGCATTGGGCGCCCGGGTCGTCATACACCAGGCCGATCAGGAAGGAGCGGCGGAACGCGAGGCCGCGCGCCAGGGGGTCGGGCACGTAACCGACCTCGCGCATCAACGCCTCGACCTTGTCGCGGGTGTCTTTGCGCACCAGCGGCGAGTTGTTGATGATTCTTGAAACCGTTTTCTTGGAAACTCCCGACAGTCGTGCGATGTCGTTGATCGTGGCAGCCTTGCCCTTCGATGCCGGCAACGCGGCATCGCTAATAATTCGCACTGACATGTATAGAACCAGGTAAGTCGGAGAATTCTAGCCTTGCGCCCGTGGGGCGCGAAGTTGCGGAATGTCGCAGCGAAGATGGATCGCGTCGTGTTCGACCGCTTCTGCTGCGCGAGGTTCCATTGTGATCGCTCTACTTGATGTCCATCTGAACCGTTCTTCCGCGCGTGTTCACCTTGAATGCGGGCGCGACGCGCGCGAACGCCAACATTCCCTTAACCAGGCTCCGCTACAGTCGGGGCATGGACCTGCAGACTTCTCCGTTTCCGGTGTTCCGTGGCCGCGACAGGTTGATCGCTGCGGTCGACGCGGCGATGACCTCCGGTGATGCCGAGCGCATCACCGCCGACCTGCAGCTGGCGCTGCAGGAAGCCATCGCGGACAGTCGCATCGAATTGCCCGAGTGCGTACACCGTCCGGTCAGTGATCATTACGCGCGACGCCCGCTGTACCACAGCCGCGAACACGGCTACAGCGTGATTGCCATGAGCTGGGGCCCAGGGCAGGGCACGCCGCTGCACGACCACGATGCCATGTGGTGTGTGGAGGGAGTGTGGTCAGGCGAGCTGGAGATCACCCGCTATGAACTGCTGGAGCGCAACGGTGAGCGCTGCCGCTTCCGCCGCCACGCCGTGCTGCGCGGGGGCTGCGGCAGTGCCGGCAGCCTGATTCCGCCGCACGAGTACCACACCCTGCGCAACGCCAGCAACGAAGCGCTGGCGATCTCGGTACACGTGTACGAGGCGCAGATGGAGCGCTCTGCGGTGTTCGATCCGCTCGGTGGTGACTGGTACCAGCGCCGCATCCAGGCATTGCAGGCCGACCCGGCCTGAGCCGGGGGCAGGGCGGGGCACCACCAGCACCGTCGTGAGCCACGTGGCATCATGCGCCGCTGCGCTGCCGGACCCGGCGGCGATCCGCGATGCCCGGTCGGGCAAGGAGCAAGACGATGTCCAGCGCTGATCCGCGCCTGCGCGCGCTGTTGAAGCTGGCACCGGTGATTCCGGTGTACACCCCCGAAGATGTGAATGAAGCGGTCGAAGTGGCCCAGGCGCTGTTCCGCGGTGGCCTGCCGGTGATCGAAGTGACGCTGCGCACGCCGCAGGCGCTGGATGCGATCAAGGCGATGGTCGAGGCCGTGCCCGATGCGGTAATCGGTGCCGGCACCGTGCTCAACGCCGCGCAGATGCAGGCAGCGAAGCAGGCCGGTGCGCGTTTCGCGGTGTCCCCCGGTGCCACGCCGACGCTGTATGCCGCCGCGCGTGATGCCGACCTGCCGTACCTGCCTGGTGCCGCCACTGCCTCCGATCTGATCCTGGGCCTGGAGCACGGCCACGACACCTTCAAGTTCTTCCCGGCGGTGCAGGCCGGTGGCGCTGCGCTGCTGGCGGCCTGGCACGGCCCGTTCGCCGATGTGCGCTTCTGCCCGACCGGCGGCATCAGCGCGCAGACCGCGCCGCAGTTCCTGCACCTGCCCAACGTGCTGTGCGTGGGCGGCTCGTGGCTGACCACCCCGGCGCTGCTGCAGACCCGCGACTGGGATGCGATCGAGCGCCTGGCCCGCGAGGCCTCGGTACTGGCCGGCTGAACCGCTGCACGAATCGTCAAAGGTTTGATCGTGATCAAAGCGCCGGCCTCGAGCCGGCGTCATTCTGTGGGCAAGCGCACTACGGAGATCCGAACATGAATTCGACCATGAAGGCCGCCGTGGTGCGTGAGTTCGGCAAGCCACTGGTGATCGAGGAAGTCCAGGTACCGCGCCCGGGGGCGGGCGAAGTACTGGTCAAGATCGAGGCCTGTGGCGTCTGCCACACCGACCTGCACGCCGCCGAGGGCGACTGGCCGGTGAAACCGAACCCGCCGTTCATCCCCGGTCACGAGGGCGTGGGGCACATCGTGGCCGTGGGAGGCGGGGTAGGGCACGTCAAGGAAGGCGACAGGGTCGGCATCCCCTGGTTGTACTCGGCCTGTGGCCATTGCGAACACTGCCTGGGTGGCTGGGAAACGCTGTGCGAGACACAGCGCAACACCGGCTACTCGGTCAACGGCGGCTTCGCCGAGTACGCACTGGCCGATGCCAACTATGTCGGCCTGCTTCCGAAGGAAGTGGGCTTCGTCGAGATCGCGCCGGTGCTGTGCGCCGGCGTGACCGTCTACAAGGGCCTGAAGGTGACCGACACCAAGCCCGGGGACTGGGTCGCCATCTCCGGCATCGGCGGTCTGGGCCACATGGCGGTGCAGTACGCCCGCGCGATGGGCCTGAACGTGGCCGCGGTGGATGTGGACGACAACAAGCTGGCATTGGCCCGGCAGCTCGGCGCGCAGATCACCGTCAACGCGCGCACCACCGACCCCGCCGCCTTCCTGAAGAAGGAAATCGGCGGCGCGCACGGCGCGCTGGTCACCGCGGTTTCGCCGAAGGCCTTCGAGCAGGCGCTGGGCATGGTCCGCCGTGGCGGCACCGTCTCGCTCAATGGACTGCCGCCCGGTAATTTCCCGCTGGACATCTTCGGCATGGTGCTCAACGGCATCACCGTGCGCGGCTCGATCGTCGGCACCCGGCTGGACCTGCAGGAGTCGCTGCAGTTCGCTGCCGAAGGCAAGGTCGCGGCCACGGTCAGCACCGACCGCCTGGAAAACATCAACGACGTGTTCGCGCGCATGCACGCGGGCACCCTTGAAGGCCGCGTGGTGCTCGACTTCGCCGCCTGACCGCCTGTGCATGGCCGCCGTCGCTCCGTCCCCCTCTCCCACGGACGCGGCGGCCATGCCTATCCCCCGGTGGTGCCGACCGCTGGCCGGCAAACCCCAGTCGGTTCGGTAGTGCCGGCCGCTGGCCGGCAACCCGGGCACTCTGTGACAGCCGTACAATGCGCGCATGCCCGGCCTGCTCAAGACCCTGTTCCTGTCCCTCGTCGCCCTGATCGGCGGCGTGCTGTCGCTTGCGCTGGTCAGCAGCGTCGCCAGCTGGCTGCCCCCGTTGCTGGGCATGTCGCCGGACAACAACAGCGTGCAGCTGGGGTGGGACCTGGCCTTCAGCGTACTGGGCGGCATCGCCGGCATTTCCTTCGCCACCTACTACGCGCCGTGCTGGCCGCGTTCGCATGGGTTCTCGATCTGGTCGTTGATCGCACTCGGATGCGGTTACGCGATGTGGAGCGCCGGCGCGGATTTCCCACTCTGGTTCGTCATTTCGCTGCTGGCATCGCTGCCGTTGCAGCTGCTGGCCGGCTGGTGGTTCGGCCGCCGCGCGTCGCGCGATCCGCGCTGAGCGCATCCAGGTAGTGCCGGCCGCTGGCCGGCAACCTCGCCCATGCTACAGGTGCCGGCCAGCGGCCGGCACTACCGCTTCAGCGTCGGCAGCGTCTGCTTCAATCGCGCGATGCCCTGCCATGGGTCACCCTTCAGCCGCTTGGCACGCGCCAGCGCCTTGACCATCGGAAACGCGTCGGCCGCGCTCACCCGCGCCAGTTCTTCCCAGCGCAGCGGCACCGCCACGCCGCCAGAATCGCGTGCACGCAGCGACCACGAGCACACGCTGGTGGCGCCTCGGGTGTTGCGCAGCCAGTCGATGAAGATGACGCCATTGCGCTTCGCCTTGCTCATCGTCGCCACGTAGCGGTCCGGCGCCTGCTCCGCCATCACCTGTGCGAACGCCTCGCAGAATGCCTTGGCTTCGTCCCAGCCAGCCTTGGGCTGCAGTGGTACCACCACGTGCACCCCCTTGCCGCCAGACAGGCGTACGAAGCTCTCCAGACCCACCTGCTGGAGGCGGTCACGCACATCGCGTGCACCGGCTTTCACCTGTGCCCAGCTGACGCCGTCACCAGGGTCGAGATCGAACACCAGTCGATCCGGATGCTCCGGGTCGGCCACGGTCGCACCCCACGTATGCAGCTCCAGGGTGTTCATCTGCACCAGCTGCAACAGGCCACGTGCATCGTCGATATAGACATAGTCCTCGCGGCCGCTCTTCTGCTGGAGGGGCACCGCATGTACCGCATCGCCCAGGCCGGGGCCATGATGCTTCTGGAAGAAGCAGGCCTTGCCGACGCCATCCGGACAGCGCAGCAATGACAGCGGACGTCCGGCGACTTCGGGCAGGATCCAGCGCGCCATGCGCTGGTAGTAGTCGGCCACGTCGCCCTTGCTCAGTTTCTGCTTTGGAAACACCACCCGCTCAGGATGGGTGATCTGGACCTCACCTCCGGCTTCGGCATCTGCGGTGCTCATTCCCAGGTCCTCCTTCTGCTTGTCGCTGCGCAGCCGCTTGAAACTGGCCTGGCGCAGCAGGCCTTCCTTGCCCCAGCCACGGAACGCCACCTCCGCCACCGTCACCGGTTTCACCCAGCGTACGCTGGCGGCGCGGAACGGCACATGCACCGGCAGCTGCAGCACCGGCGTCTTCACTGCCAAAGGCTGCAGTGCCTTGAGCAGCGCGCGCAGGCGCTCGTCGTCGAAGCCGGTACCCACGCGGCCCACATAGCGCAGCCCGGCCTTGTCCGGCGTGGCCAGAAGCAGCGAGCCGAATCCCACCCGGGAACCCTTGGGTGCCGTATAGCCGACGATCACGAACTCGTCGGTGTCTTCGTGCTTCACCTTCACCCAGCTGCGCGCGCGGGTGTTTACGTACGGCGCATCCACCTGCTTGCTGACGATGCCTTCGAAGCCGGCCTCGCCGCTGGCATCGAACACCTGCGGCCCATGGTCGACCACGTGTTCGCTGAAGGCCAGTGTGCCGGGCGCCGGCCCGATGAGATCCTTCAGCAGCGCCTTGCGTTCCAGCAACGGCGCACGACTGATGTCCACGCCGGCCACACCCGGAAGATCGAACACGATGTAACGCAACGGTTGCTTCGAGCTTCCATCGATCACGCGCTGCAGTGCTGCGAAATCGCTGCGTCCTTCCTTGTCCAGAACCACCAGCTCGCCATCCAGGCGCGCATCGCGCACCGGCAGCGCCAGCACGGCCTGCGCGACCTCGGGAAAATCGGCCGTCCAGTCCAGGCCGTTGCGCGAGCGGAGTTTCACCTCGCCATCGTGCAGATCGGCCAGCAGACGATAGCCGTCCCACTTGATCTCATGCAGCCAGCGCTCGCCGTCGGGGGCACTGTCGCGATGATCGGTCAACTGCGGTTTGAACCCAAGGGGATAGGGCGTATCACGTGCGCCGTGCAGTTGCAGCGCGCGTGCACGCCAACGCGCATCGGCCTTGCGCGTGGTCGTGCGTGCGACGGGTGCAGCACGCGCCGCCTTCGCTGTGGAACGCTTCTTCGCCGCAGATGCTCGTTTCGGCGTGGGTGCCGTCAGCAGGTCATCCGCCTCCGCGTCGCGCGCTTCGCCGTCGTCGCGCTTGATCAGCAGCCACTGCACCTGACGCCCTTTCATTGCCGTACGCACCAGCTTCCAGCCACCGGCCAGGCGTTGCCCGTGCAGCACGAAGTCGATCTTTCCAGCCGCCAGCGCCTGCAGTGGATCACCTTCACAGGCCCAGGTGCCGTGATCGAAGACATCCACGTGGCCAGCGCCATAGTGGCCTTCAGGAATGTCTCCTTCGAAACCGGCGTAGGACAACGGGTGATCTTCCACCTCCACGGCCAGCCGCTTCTCACCGACGCGCAGCGAAGGCCCCTTGGGCACGGCCCAGCTCTTCAGTACGCCGTCCATTTCCAGGCGGAAGTCATAGTGACGCGAGCTTGCGTGATGCAGCTGGATGACGAAGGTCGGCCGCCGCTTCGGATCGCCGCGTGCGGGCGTGTCGTCAGGCTCCGGCGTCTGCCCGGCGCCACCACCCAGTCTGCGCTTGCGCCGGTACTGGTGCAGCGACATGGTTCAACCTGCCTTGCGCCGCGTGGTCTTCTTTACGGCCTTTTTGGCGGCCTTCTTCGCAGCCTTCTTTGCCGGTGCCTTGCGCATTGCCGTCTTCTTCGCCGGCGTGCGCTTGTTGGCGTCCAGGCTCTTCTGAAGCAACGCCATGAAATCCACCACATTGGTGGTGGCATCTTCACGCGGTGCGGGCTCGTCTTCCACCCGGGTAGTGCCGCCCTTGGATTTGATGCGCTTGTTCAACACCTGCTGCAGGCGCTCGCGGAATTCATCGTGGTACTGCGACGGATCCCAATCGCCGGCCATCGACTCGATCAACTGTTCGGCCATCGCCGTTTCCTTGCTGGTGATGCGATAGTCGGACAGTTTTCCGGTGGGCAGCTTGTAGTCCTCGGGATCCACCAGCTCCTGCGGATAGCGCAGGATCATCAACACCAGCGCGTCCTCATGCGGCATCACCGCGCACAGGTATTCGCGCGTGCGCACCACCACCCGCGCGATGCCCACCTTGCCGGTACTGCGCAGCGTTTCGCGCAGCAGCACATAGCCCTTTTCGGCCTTCTTGCCGGGCACCAGCAGATACGGTTTCTCGTAGTAGCGTGGGTCGATCTGCGCCGCATCCACGAACGATTCCACCTCCACCGCTTCGTGGCTTTCCGGCGCCGCCGAACGGATATCACCTTCCTCCAGCACGACATAACTGCCCTTGTCGTACTCATAGGCTTTGACGATGTCCTTCCAGGGCACTTCCTCACCGGTGTCGGCGTTGACCCGTTCGAAACGGATCGGCTTGCGATCACGGGAGTCGAGCATGCGGAACTGCAGATCGACCTTGCGTTCGCCGGACATCAGTGACACCGGCACGTTGAGCAGGCCAAACGACAACGTGCCGGTCCAGATCGGGCGGGCCATGGGCGCACCTTTGGCGGGGCAGGGTGCCCAGCGTGGGCCGGAGGGCGTAAACCGGCCGTGTCCGTGCCGTGCACGTGGGTTCTACGGAAAGCGGTAGTGCCGGCCGCTGGCCGGCTGAGGCTCGCGGCCTGAAGTTTCCTGGGGTTGCCGGCCAGCGGCCGGCACTACTGCAGCAACGGCTTCACCGCCGCCGCCGGAATATGGTCCAGTGCGCGCCAGGCGTCCTCCACCACCGGCCTCGCCTGCGACCAGCTCAACCGCGACTGCCCGCGCATCTGCTCCCAGTGCTCGGCCAGTTCCTCGCAGGTATCGGCGGCATCACCGCGCGGCCAGTCGGCAGCGTGGGTAGTCAGCGCGAAGGCATACACCGGGCACAGATCGCGCCAGTTGCGGTGGCTCTGGCCTCGGCGCTCTTCGTAGTCACTGAGCATGTACTGCAGGTAGTCCTGCGCCACCGCCTGCGGATCTTCTTGGCGGCGCGTGCGGCGCTGCGCGGTGCGTTGGCCGAGCGGATCGAGCAGGGCGTTGAACACGGACGGTGCGGGTCGTTCAAGACGGGGCATGGCCGGCTCCTGCAGCGGGGGCGGGTGGGCAGGAATACGCGCGGTCCCGTTACCGGGGGGTGAGCGAGATGTTCATGACGCCAGGTTCGCGGCGGCTTTACCTGCAGGGCGGTGTAGTGGGAGCCCCCGAGTGCAGGTACCAGACCATGAGCCGAGAGACCTCGCGAGACCCGCTGCGCGAGAACCACCCGCCCATTCCCGGCGAGCAGCGCGGCAAGCGCGATGCCGACAATGCCGACTACCGCGGCACCGGTGCACCGTTCTTCGATGCCGAGCATGCCGGAGAGCATCTGCCGGTGAAGCACGAGTCTGAACAGGCCGCGCTGGACCGCAAGGACGGCGGCGACCGCCATCGTGGCGGCCAGGAAAGCCCGCTCAAGCGGCGTGAACGCAAGCAGCGCGCCAGCGACAACCAGGATGAGGCGCTGGAGGAGACCTTCCCGGCCAGCGACCCGACCTCGCCGTTCGTACCAGCCAAGGCCCCCGACTGACCGGTAGTGCCGGCCGCTGGCCGGCAACCTCCTGACATCCTGCACAGCGCGATGCCAGCCAGGGCCCCCGATTTACGGGTAGTGCCGGCCGCTGGCCGGCATCCCCCTGACGTCCTGCACAGCGCGATTCTGGCCAGGGCCCCCGACTGACCGGTAGTGCCGGCCGCTGGCCGGCAACCTCCTGACGTCCTGCACGGCGCGATGCCGGCCAGCGGCCGGCACTACCCCTTCAACGCCACGACCATTGCAGGCCGATGTTGGCCCGCCGTCCCGGTCCCGGCTCGTAGAAGCGGCCATTGCCATCGTTGACGATCACCGAGCCGATGTAGGCCTGGTCCAGCACATTCTCCAGCCGGGCGAAGGCGCGCAGCTCGCCACCCGGCAGGTTCCAGCGACGCCCGCCTTCCAGATGCAGCAGGGCGAAACCGGGCGCGCGTTCGGTCGCCACGTCGTTGACCACGGTATCGCTACTGGCCGAGGCTTCCAGCGCCCATTGCCAGTCGGCGGGGGTCCACTGCAGCCTGGCGAAGGCCTGCTGCTGCGGCACACCAGGCAGGCGGCTGCCCGCAGCGACCACGCTGTTCGAGGTCAGGTACGGCGAGCGCACCTGCGCCTGCAGCCATGTCCATGCCAGCTGCAGTTCCAACTGCTCGGCCAGCGGCTGTCGGTACTGCAGTTCCACACCCTGGCGGCGGGTGCGGCCGATGTTGCGATAGGTGCTGCGCCCACCAGAGTTGCTCGCAACTGCCAGCTCATCGTCGGTATCTGCGCGGAACAGGCTGATATCAAGCTGGATTCCGTCCTGTGCGTGCCACTTGCTGCCTACCTCCAGAGTGCGGCTGCGCGCAGCGGCCAGATCCAGTGCCAATCCCGCCTGGCCGTCGGCGCGATACCCCAGCTCATTGAAGGTAGGCGTCTCGAAGCCCCGGCCCACGGCGGCGTGCAGCCGCCACTGCGGGCTGGCCTCGAAGCTGACACCTGCCACCGGCGTGGTTGCCTGATAGCGACGGTGGCCGCTGTCGTCCGGATTGCGCCCGGTGATGTAGCGGTCATTCGATTCGAATCGCACGGCGCTGTGGCGCAGCCCGGCCAGCAGCGACCAGCGCGGGCTCCACTGCCACCAGGCCTGGGCGAACTGGTCCACGTTCTGCACGACGTCGATCTGGTCACGACGCAGGCGCCCGCGCACGCCCACGGTGCTGCCGATGAAGTTCTCGTAGCCGGTGCGGTGCTGGCGCTGGCGGTCCGCACTGAGCCCGGCCACCAGGTCCAACGGTCGGCCGGCGAGGTCGCCATGCCAGCCCCAGCGCGCGTCCAGTCCGCCATAGCCCGCGTCCAGATCGATCACACCGCCCGCATGCAACGGGTTGGCCTGTGCGGTCGGCGGAATCGGCAGGTACTGGGTGACCTCGCGCTGCCCGGCATAGCCCATCAGCTGCCAGCGCTGCACGCCGGTTTCCCGGGTCCAGCGCAGACCAGCCTGCTGCTGGCGCACCGATTTGCGGGTGTTGTACTGGTGCGCCACCGCCGTGGCCTGACGCGGATCAGCCGCTACCTGGGCACGGCTCAGGCCCAGCGGGTCCTGTGCATCGGGAGCATCGAGCACATTGAGCAGCAGCTCGAGCCGTCCATCGCCCAGATCACCACCAATGCGTGCGTTGAGCGATTCACGGCGCGCCCGGCTATGGTCCCGCCATCCTTCGGTGCGGAAGTGATTGGCGGCGATGTTGTAGTCCAGCGCTTGGCCGGCACCCTTCAGCTGCGCGCCGACACTGAGCGTGCTGTCGGCGCCGGCGTTCACGCGCAGCCGCCACGGGTCGCCGGCCTGGCCCTGCGCGCTCCAGACCTGCAGCACGCCGCCGGAGGAATTGCCGTACAGCGCCGAGAACGGCCCGCGCAGCACCTCGATGCGTTCGGCGCCCAACAAGCTGGCGTGCGACAGCTGGCCCTGGCCATCGGGCATGGTCGCCGGCACCCCGTCGATCAACACCCGCACCCCGCGCACACCGAAGGTCGAGCGCGCGCCGAAGCCACGAATCGACAGCTGCGTGTCCTGGGCGAAGTTCTGCCGATCGCGCGCCAGCAGTCCCGGCACCCCGGCCAGTGCCTCGGACAACTGCACGCTGTTGCCGGCCCGGCCGGCGTCGATCCAGACCGTGTCCTGGCTGGCCGGCAACGCGAACGGGTCGATGCCCGGCACCCGCGCCGCCTGCACCTGCACGGCAGGCAGGGCGGTGGGCGCAGGCTCGGCCATGGCCGCCAGTGGCGACAGCAGCAGGGCGGACAACGGCAGGCAGTGGCGTCGTGCGGCGGGATTCATGATTCAGGTTGATGGATCGGGCGGCAACGCACGCCATGGTACGGGGCTGCGGATGACGATGGCGGCGGCCAGCCCCGGCAGGCTTTGTTACGATGGGCTGTTTCCGGCCGAAAAGCCGCAGACCGCGTGGCGCAATTCCTCCCCCTTTCCGTCTACCGAACGAGTACCGCCGTGTCCTTCTTTGCAAACGTGGAACTGGTCCCAGGCGACCCGATCCTGGGCCTGACCGAGGCGTACAACGCCGACAGCCGCCCGACCAAGGTCAACCTGGGTGTGGGCATCTACTACGACGAGAGCGGCCGCATTCCGCTGCTGCGCGCCGTCAAGCAGATCGAGCAGCAGCTCGCCAACGAGGCCAAACCGCGCGGCTACCTGCCGATCGATGGCCTGCCGGCGTACACGCAGGCGACGCGTGAGCTGGTGTTCGGCAAGGACTCGCCGCTGCTGGCCGCCGGCCGCGTCACCACCGCACAGACCGTCGGTGGCAGCGGTGCGCTGCGTGTCGGCGCCGATGTGCTGAAGAAGCTGCTGCCGCACGCCACCGTTGCACTGAGCAACCCGAGCTGGGAAAACCATCGCGCCGTGTTCAGCGCGGCCGGCTTCGAAGTGGTGGATTACACCTATTTCGACCCGACCACCCACGGCGTCAACTTCGACGGCCTGCTGGCCGACCTCGGCAAGCTGGAAGCCGGCACCGTGGTGCTGCTGCACGCCTGCTGCCACAACCCCACCGGCGCCGACCTCACGGTCACCCAGTGGAAGCAGGTCGCGCAGCTGCTGAAGGAAAAGCAGCTGTTCCCCTTCATCGACATGGCCTACCAGGGCTTCGACAAGGGCATCGAGCAGGACGGCGCCGCCGTGCGCATCATCGCCGAAGCCGGCATCGACAGCTTCATCGTCGCCAATTCGTACTCCAAGTCGTTCTCGCTGTACGGCGAGCGCGTGGGTGCGCTGTCGATGGTGGCGCCGACCGCCGCTGACGCCAAGGCCGTGCAGTCGCAGGTCAAGCGCGTGATCCGCACCATCTACTCCAGCCCGTCCACCCACGGTGCCGCGCTGGTGGCCGGCGTGCTGACCAACCCGGAACTGCGCGCGATGTGGGAGCAGGAGCTGACCGAGATGCGCGAGCGCATCCACGCCCTGCGCCAGGGCCTGGTGGAGAAGCTGGCCGCTGCCGGTGCCCCGCAGTTCGGCTTCATCAACGAACAGGCCGGCATGTTCTCCTACTCCGGCCTGAGCCGTGAGCAGGTCGAGCGTCTGCGCGACGAGTTCGGCATCTACGCCGTCGGCACCGGCCGCATCTGCGTGGCCGCGCTGAACCAGAACAACTTGGAATACGTCGCCAAGGCCGTGGCCACCGTTGCCAAGGGCTGAAACAGCGCTCCAGTGGTTTGAAGACAAAGGCGCCGAAAGGCGCCTTTGTTTTTGCTCTTGCTTTGCCTCTGCCTTTGCCACACCCTCCGCGCTCGCGGCGAACCCTGAAGCGCAGGGCGAGGTACACCGTGGACAGGACCGTGAGGCGCATGGATGCGCCGACCGAGCCCCCATGGGTGAGGGCGCTTTGCCTGCGAAGCACTGCTTCGCAAGCGCCCGAACGGCCTGCCGCCAGCGGCTGGGCCGGACCCCGGAGGGGGGTTTACGGCGTGTCCTGGTCACGGTGTGCCTCGCCCTGCGCCTCCATGAAGGAGTGCGCCGACAGCGCAACGCATCTGGAAACGATTACGCCTTCCCGCGCTCACGCACGGCCCCGCCATACGGGCGACAATAGGCGTTTTCCCGCTGCCGAGACCTGCCCGCTCATGTCCCGTACTTCGTTGACCCGCTTCCTGATCCAGGAACAGCACGCCGGCCGCATCAATGCCGACCTGCGCCAGCTGATCGCGGTCGTCGCCCGCGCCTGCACCAGCATCTCCATCGCCGTCAGCAAGGGCGCCCTCGGTGGCGTGCTCGGCGACGCCGGTACCGGCAACGTGCAGGGCGAAGCGCAGAAGAAGCTGGATGTGATCAGCAACGAGATCCTGCTCGAAGCCAACGCCTGGGGCGGCCATCTCGCCGCCTGCGCCTCCGAAGAAATGGACCACAGCCAGCCGGTGCCGGACATCTATCCGCGCGGCGATTTCCTGCTGCTGTTCGATCCCCTCGATGGCAGCTCCAACATCGACGTCAACGTCTCCGTCGGCACCATCTTCTCGGTGCTGCGCTGCCCGACCAACGTCGAACTGCCGGGCGATGACGCCTTCCTGCAGCCGGGCAGCAAGCAGATTGCCGCCGGCTACTGCATCTACGGGCCCAGCACCCAGCTGGTGCTGACCGTCGGCCACGGTACCCATGCCTTCACCCTGGACCGCGAGAAGGGCGAGTTCGTGCTGACCACCGAGAACATGCAGATTCCGGCGGCCACCCAGGAATTCGCCATCAACATGTCCAACCAGCGTCACTGGGAAGCGCCGATGCAGGCCTATGTCGGTGATCTGCTGGCGGGCAAGGAAGGCGCGCGCGGCAAGAACTTCAACATGCGCTGGATCGCCAGCATGGTCGCCGACGTGCATCGCATCCTGACCCGCGGCGGCATCTTCATCTACCCGTGGGACAAGAAGGATCCGTCCAAGGCCGGCAAGCTGCGCCTGATGTACGAAGCCAACCCGATGGGCCTGCTGGTCGAACAGGCCGGTGGCGCTGCCTGGACCGGCCGCGAGCGCATCCTCGACATCCAGCCCGACCAGCTGCACCAGCGCGTGCCGGTGTTCCTGGGTTCGCGCGAGGAAGTGGCTGAAGCCGTGCGCTACCACCACGCGCACGACGACGCGCAGGGCTGACGGCCTATCGCCTGACAGCGGTCATGGCAGTTCGATGACATGACCGTGGGGTGACACCGAGGGCGGCAAACGGCACCATCAAGCCGTTGCCGCCTAAGGAATGCACGCATGCACGAGCAGGGCCCGGTCGATTTCATCGAAGTCATCCACAACGCCGTCCCCAGCGAGGTCTGCGCGGCCATCGTTGAGCGCCTGCGCGCTACGCGTGGCCTGCAGCCCGGTGCGGTGGGCAGTGGCGTGTTCCCGGAACTCAAGCACAGCAAGGATCTGCGCATCAGTGGCCTGGACGGCTGGCAGGATATCGATCAGCAGCTGCAGATCGCGGTGTTCAATGGCCTGCTGACTTATCTACGCCGTTATCCACAGGCGTTGATTGCGCCGCTGATGTTGCAGATCCAGGACAGCAACGGCCAACCGCGACGCCTGTCTGCCGAGGACTTCCCCGACATGCCGCAGCAGCAGCTGGCCGATCTGGCCCGCACCTGCCTGCGCCCGGGTGCGATCAACCTGCAGTGGTATGCGGCAGGCGAGGGCGGCTACCCGTACTGGCATTGCGAGCTGTACCCGAAGGATGCGCAGGCCGAGACCCTGCACCGGCACGTGCTGTGGACGCTGTACCTCAACGACGACTTCGAAGAGGGCGAAACCGAGTTCCTGTTCCAGGGGCGGAAGATCGCGCCGCGCACCGGCAGCCTGCTGATTGCGCCGACTGCGTTCACCCACACGCATCGTGGCAACCGGCCGCAGGGTGGGGACAAGTTCATCGCGACCAGCTGGATCCTGTTCCAGAGTGCGCAGAAGTTGTTTGGAGGGTAGAGTCGAGCATGCTCAACTGCCTTTACGTCTCCAGTCGAGCAAGCTCGACTCTACTCAGAACAACGAACCCTGCGGCGAATCCTTCTTCGGCGGCAGCGGCTTCAGGAACCGGCTGCAATCCAGCTTCGGCCAATGGCTGTTCTGCGCATTGAAGCCCAGACGTTTGCGCGCCAGCTTGAAGCGGTTGTTCAACAGATCGGCATACACGCCCTGGCCCCGCATGCGCGTGCCGAACTGGCTGTCGTAGTCCTTGCCGCCGCGCAGCTGCTGGATGGTACTCATCACATGTGCGGCGCGATCTGGATGATGGGTGTCCAGCCACTCGCGGAACAGCGGTGCCACTTCCAGCGGCAGGCGCAGCAGCACATAACCGGCGGTGCTGGCACCGGCATCGTGTGCAGCCTCCAGCACCGCTTCCAGTTCGCTGTCGTTGATCCACGGAATCACCGGCGCCACCATCACGCCCACCGGAATGCCAGCGTCATGGAGGCGCTTCATCGCGCGCAGCCGTGCGTGCGGCGCCGATGCGCGCGGTTCCAGCTTCGCGGAGAGGTGCGGGTCCAGCGAGGTCACCGAGAAATGCACGCTGACCAGGTTCTCCGCCGCCAGCGGTGCAAGCAGGTCGATATCGCGCTCGACCAGTGCGTTCTTGGTGATCAGCGAGAAAGGATGCTTGGTCTCCAGCATCAGTTCGATCAGTTGGCGGGTGAGTTTGAACTTGCGCTCGATCGGCTGATACGCGTCGGTGTTGATGCCCAGCGCGATCGGCTGCGGCACGTAGCCCGGCTTCGACAGCTCCTTGCGCAGCAGCTGCGGCGCATTGGTCTTGGCGAACAGCTTGGTTTCGAAATCCAGGCCCGGCGACAGGTTCAGATAGGCATGCGAGGGGCGCGCAAAGCAGTAAGAACACCCATGCTCGCAACCGCGATACGGATTGACCGACTGGCTGAAGCCGACGTCCGGCGAGGTGTTGCGGGTGATGATGCTGCGCGCGGTCTCGGCACGCACTTCGGTACGCAGGCGCGGGGCAAGGAACTCCTCGCTCTCGTCGACCGCCCAGCCGTCGTCCACCGCCTCGCTGACGGTGCTTTCAAAGCGCCCGGCAAGGTGGGACGTGGAACCTCGGCCCTTGATCGCAATACCCATTGCGGCAGGGTACGTCGTGGTTGTCTCAATGGCTGCGACGGCCGCCTGAAGGGTTCAGCGCCACCCGTAGAGTCGAGCCTTGCTCGACTGCACCCAGGGTGGCCCCAGACCGAAGTCGAGCATGGCTCGACGCTACAGGGGAGGGGTCAGAGCAGCGCCAGGTACCCGCGCACCGTGGCGTCCAGCCCGTCGTACAGCGCCTCACCGATCAGCGCGTGGCCGATCGACACCTCCAGCACGTCCGGCACGTTGGCCAGGAAATCGCGCAGGTTGTCCTGCGACAGATCGTGGCCGGCGTTCACGCCCAGGCCAACGGCCTGTGCACGGCGTGCGGCAGTGGCGAACAGCGCCAGCATCGCGTCAGCATCACCAGCCGCATGCGCCTCCGCATAGGGCCCGGTATACAGCTCGATGCGGTCCGCACCCACTTCGGCCGCCTGCTCCAGCAACGGGTTGCCGGCATCGACGAACAGGCTGACCCGGCAACCCATCGCTTTCAGTTCGGTGATCAATGGGCGCAACCGCTCGGCATCGCGCTCGAAGTCGAAACCGTGGTCGGACGTGATCTGCCCATCGCCATCCGGTACCAGGGTGGCCTGCGCCGGGCGGGTCTGCGCGCACAAGGGCAGCAGGCCGGGGTAGCCCTCGCGGGGCGGTGCAAACGGGTTGCCTTCGATGTTGAATTCGACGCCACGGGCACGGGTCAGCGTGGACAGGGCCAGCACATCCTCGGCGGTGATGTGGCGACGGTCCGGCCGCGGATGCACGGTGATGCCGTGCGCGCCGGCATCCAGGCAGGCCTGGGCGGCGCGTACCACGTCCGGTTCGGCACCGCCGCGCGAATTGCGCAGGACGGCGATCTTGTTGACGTTGACGCTGAGCTGGGTCATGGAACGAAACTACTTGGAAAGAGGGGATGGATCGTGATCGTTGGGGTCGTCACCGCGGCGGGCCTGGGCCTGTTCGCGCAGGCGGCGCAGTTCTTCGGCATCGACCAGTGTGGACGGATCGCGCTGTGGATCACCGAAACGGGCCACATAGCGGCCGCGTACCCAGGCCAGCAGGAAGGCGAGGGCGGCCAGCAGGCACAGGGTCATCAGCCCGGGGCTGGGGGTCTTCAGCGCGAAGGCGAAACAGCCCAGCGCCAGCAGCAGGTACAACCAGTACATAGTCGGGCTCCCCGGATGATCGGCGCAGTGTAGCGCTGCGTCAGAGCAGCGGCGAGGCCAGCCGGGCGAAGGCCTCGGGCAGGCGGTGCAGCCACAGCGAACGACCGGCCTGGTCGTGCACCCGCGTGGAACGGTCGAATTCGCCCTGCAGCAGTTCGGCCAGCGCAGCTACCCGGTCACGGTCGCTGATCATCATCGACAGCTCGAAGTTCAGCCGGAAGCTGCGGTGATCGAAGTTGGCACTGCCGACGATGCAGACGTCGTCATCGGCGATGAAGGCCTTGGTATGCAGCATGCGTGGGCCGTACTCGTAGATCTTCACCCCGGCATGCAGCAGCTCGTCGAAGTAGGAGCGGGCGGCCTGGGTGACGAACCAGGAATCGCTCATCTTCGGCACCAGCAGGCGCACGTCCAGCCCGCCCAGCGCGGCCGAGGTCAGTGCCATCCGCGCCGCTTCGCCAGGCACGAAGTAGGGCGTGACCAGCCAGACGCGCTCGTGCGCTTCCTGGATCGCCGCCACATGCAGGCGATGGATCGTTTCCCAGCCCGAGTCCGGGCCGGAGACCAGCACCTGGGCGTTGATCGCACCATCGCCGCGCAGCGGCATGTCGGCTGGCCACAGACGCGCGATGTCCATGCGCGAGGGATCCTGTCCACTGGCGTAGAGCCAGTCCTCGGCAAACACCAGCTGCAGGCTGCGCACCACGTGGCCGCGGATGCGCATGTGCAGGTCGCGGTAGGCATCCGCCCTGCGGCTTTCATCCTCGTCGTCGGTGATGTTGATGCCGCCGGTGAAGGCGAGGCGGCCGTCGACGATCACCAGCTTGCGGTGGGTACGCAGGTTCAACCACGGGCGCTTGAATGGCTTCAGCAGCTGCCGTGGGTGGAACCAGATCGCTTCGCCACCGGCGTCGAGCAGCGGCTGCAGGAAGCGGCGGGGCAGGGCCGACGAACCCACCGCGTCGAGCAGCAGGCGCACCTGCACGCCCGCGCGTGCGCGCTCGACCAGGGCGTCGCGCAGCGCGGTGCCGGCATGGTCCGGGTTGAAGATGTAGTACTCCAGGTGGACGTGGTCGCGGGCCTGCGCGATGGCCTCCAGCAGGGCCGCGTAGGTGGCCGCGCCATCCACCAGCCAGGTGACTTCGGTGGCGCTGCTTGGCGCGAGCCCGGTCGTGGCCTGTGCGACCTTGGCCAGCTCGGTGCAGTCGGCGTCGGGAGGGCAGACATCGCTGTAGTGCTCCATCCCCGAGCGGGCACGGCCACGGCGCAGGCGCTGCCGCTTCACCTTCTGCGGGCCCAGCAGGTAGTAGATGAAGAGACCCAGGTAGGGCAGCAGCGCCAGCGACAGGATCCAGCTCAGCGTGGCCACCGGCTCGCGCTTCTGCAGCATGATCCAGCCCGCCAGCGCGAACAGGTACAGCAGATAGGCGACCGCCAGGATCGTGCCAAGGTGGGCGATGCCGTCGAGCCATTGGCGCAGGGAGTCGAAGAGGGCGAGCATCCGCCGATCATAACGGTCCAGGCCGTCAGGCATAAAAAAGACGCCCCTGTTTCCAGGGGCGTCTGCAGTCGCGTCATGACTGTTGTATTGCGGTGTAGCAGTTACTGCTGCACAAAACCGATCTTCTTCATCTGAGCGTTCTTCGCGGCAGCCAGAACCTTGGCCATCACGTCGTACTCGGAATCCGGGCTCGCGTCGATGCGCAGTTCCGGCTGGTTGGTCGGGTCCTTCTGGACCTCGTTTTCCATCCGCTGCTGCAGCTCGCTCGCATTGATCGGGCTGTTGTTCCACGAGACCTGGTTGCTGGCGTCGATCTTGAGTTCGATCGGCGGCGGCGGTTCGACCAGCTGCGGCGGTGGGTTGAGCACGCGCTGCGGCAGGTCCACGGCGATCGGGTACGTCATGATCGGCGCGGTCACGATGAAGATGATCAGCAGAACCAGCATCACGTCCACGAGGGGCGTGACGTTGATGTCTGCCATGGGGCCTTTGCCACCACCACTACTGAATGCCATGGCTTACTGCCCCTTCTCTTTGGTCGCGACGAAGCCGACGTCCAGCATGCCCTGTTCCTGCGCGATCTTGGTCATCTCGTTGATGACACGCATCTTGGTGGTGCGGTCACCACGCAGGTTCAACGGCGGCTGCGGGGTCTGCTGGGCGGCGGTCGCCAAGCGCGACTCGAGAGTCTGCTTGTTGATTTCTTCGTCGTTCCAGTAGATCGAGCCATCTTCCTTGACTGCCAGGGTGATGGGGCCCTTGCGGTCGTTGGTGTCGTCCGGCTTCTGGACCAGGTTGGCCTCCGGCAGATCCACCTTGACCTTGTGGGACATCAGGGGCGCCGTGATGATGAAGATGATCAGCAGCACCAGCATCACGTCCACGAGGGGCGTAACGTTGATGTCGGCCATGGGGCCGCCGCTGTTACCACTACTGAAAGCCATAACGGGCTCCGTCTAGATCGTGTTGACTACGTTCTCGCTGGGTACAGCGCGTCGCAATTAGCGGACGCGCGAACCGGTGGCGAAGAAGTCGTGCAGGTCGTGCGCGAAGGTATCGAACTTGCTGATGGTCGCGCTGTTGATCTTGCTGAAGAAGTTGAAGGCGAACACGGCCGGGATCGCGACGAACAGACCGATCGCGGTCATGATCAGCGCTTCACCCACCGGGCCGGCAACGGCGTCGATCGAAGCGGAGCCGGTGGCACCGATCTTGATCAGCGCGCCGTAGATGCCCCACACGGTACCCAGCAGACCGACGAACGGAGCGGTCGCGCCGACGGTGGCCAGCAGGGTCATGCCCGACTGCAGCTTGTTGCTTTCGCGGGTCACGGCCTGACGCAGAGCGCGGTCGACGAACTCCGAACGGCTCAGGTTCTCACCCACGCCGCCGGTGGCGCCGCCTTCAGCGCGCTGGTGGTGGGCAGCCGCCTGGGCAGCGTCCAGGGCGATCTTGGAGAACGGCTCGGAAGCCGGCTGTTCTTCCATCGCACGGATGGCGTCCTGCGCGTTCGGGGTATCCCAGAACAGGCTGACGACGCGATCAGCGGCGCTCTTCAGGCGGGTGGCGCGGAAGATGTTGATGACGGTCCAGTACCAGGACATGGCCGACATGACGACCAGGGTCAGCAGCACGACCCAGGAAACCGCGAAATCACCCGGCTTGGTGGTCATTTCGTGGATCAGGTGCTCGAAGCCCATCTGCGACAGGGCGTTGGACGGATTGCCCCCGGCAGCAGCGGCGATGAAAATTTCCTGCAGCATGACGCTTACCTTTGTTGTGTGTGGTGATAAAGGGTGTAGCTAAGCTAAACAATCGAACTGGGAGCGGGGGTGGCCAAGCAGCCACCCGGACGCATCAGTTCAGCGCAAAGTTGACCGGGACGCGAACGCGACCTGCCGCCTTCTTACCGCCAGATTCAGCGGCGTTGAAGCGCCACTTGCGAGCTGCTTCCATCGCAGCACGGTCCAGGTCGCGGTTACGGCTGGACTTTTCCACCGTGACATTGGTGACGTTGCCGCTGGCATCGACATCAATGATCAGGATCACTTCGCCCTGGATACCCGCGCGGAAGGCTGCCGGCGGGTAGCGCGGCGGGTTCATGGCCTTCGACGAGATGTCCACGCTGGCCTCGATCGAGGTCGGCGGAGCCGGCGGCGACGGAGGCGACGGCGGGGTGACGATATCGCTCGGGCGCGGTTCCGGCACGTCCACGACCGGCGCCTGCGGCGGCGGCGGGACTGGCGACGGCTTCGGCGGCGACAGGTTCTTCACCGGCGGCGGCGGAGTATCCGTCGGCGGCGGCGGCGGCGGCGGCGGTGGCGGCGGCGGCGGGGCGTCGACGATCGTCACCATGACGTTGCGCTCCTTCTCAGCCACGGCCTTGGGAGCCACGGCGGGGATCAGGAGCATCATGAACGCGGCCAGATGCAGGGCAATTACAAACGCGATGCCGACGATGCGAGGCCAGCTCAGCCCCTTGTCATCGGGTTGTTCGTACCGGTGAACGACTAGTTGTTCCGTCATGCGCCAAGAGCTCAATAGTGGGGCCGGGATGCCGGGGGCGGAATCCCTGATCAGCGGTGCATGACACCGCAGGAACCTCCAAGCTTATACCAATCCTGAGCGCCTGCGCATCAACTGTGCAGGCATTCAGGCGTTATTCCTACTTACTTCAGGTTGATGATTTTTTTGGCATCAGCCTGGTTCTTCACACCCTTCGCCAGCGCCTGCTGGGCGGCCTGCTTGGCCTCCGGGATGCGACCTTCGGCATGCAGGACGCGTGCCAGGTTCAGGTAGGTCTCACCGTCCTTGGACAGCGGGGCAGCCTTCTGCCACGCATCGATCGCCTGCGGCACCTGGTCGGAGTAGTAGTAGGACTGGGCCAGCGCCAGGTAGACCTGGTAATCCGGCTTCAGGATGCCCTTCTGCAACCCTTCGTTGATGACCGCGATGACGTCCTTTTCCTTGTGTTCGGTGTTGGCATAGATCGAGTACAGCTGCTTGTACTCGCGCTCTTCGGTGAGCTGGCCGCTGCTGCGCAGCTTGTCCATCACCGCGGCAGCCTTCTCCATCTGATCGGCCTGCATGTACATGCTGGCCAGGTTCAGCTGGGCCTTCTTGTCGTTCGGGTTCTTGGCGGCCAGCGCCTCGGCTTCCTTCACCGCTTCACCGGACTGGCCGGCTTCGGAGAGGGCCGCCATCAGCAGCTGGTTCCAGTTGTCCTTCGGTTCGGTGGCGCCGGCGATGGCCTGCTTCAGCACCGGGATCGCTTCCTGGTAGCGCTCCAGCTGGTACAGCGCCTGGCCCTTGGCGATCAGCTCTTCCGGCTTGGTCGACTTGCTCTCGGCGAAGTACTTGTCCAGGGTCGCCAGGCCTTCGGCGGTCTGGTCTTCCTGCAGCTGCAGCTGGCCCAGCATCAGCATCGACTGGAAGTGGCCGTTGTTGTCCAGGCCGTTGAACTGCAGGACCTGCTTCAGGTAGGCCACGGCAGCCGGGGTGTCGTCGGTCTGGTAGGCGGCCTGCGAGGCCAGCTGCGCGGCCAGCGACTTGTCGTACTCGTTCGCGGCGCTGTCAGCCAGGATCGCGTCGGCCTGCGTGCGCGTCTCCGGGAACTTTTCCTTGTTGTAGCTGTCGATCATCTTCTGCAGCTTGCTGCCCAGCTTGGCCGATGCCTTGACGGTCGGCTCCTCGCGGGTCGCGTTCGGGTACAGCGCTTCGGCCTTGGCCTGCTTGCCGCCGCGGTTGCCACGCTCGGAGGAACGCGAGGACTGCGCGAAGGCATCGGTGACCACGGCGCCGGTCAGGGCGGTCGCGACGAGGACGGAAAGCACAGCTTTGTGGTTACGGAAAATCATCGTTCACCTCGATCGAACCGCCGGATAGCGGCAAAGTCGGACTGTCAGAAAAATCTGAGCCGCCAAACGTATCAGAAACAGATGGCGTGAGAAATCGTTTTATGTGCTGCAATACAGCATAGAACTGCGCACTCATCCGCACTTTGGCCGCAGCCCGGCCGCCTGCGCCTGCTGATAGACCGGCGTCAATCCCGGTGCATCGCGTCGCAGTTCCTGGATACGGTTGGCTGGATCGGGGTGGGTGGACAGCCATTGCGGGCTGCGACCGCCACTGGCGGCCATCATGTTCTGCCACAGGTCGACCGCCTGCGCCGGGTTGAAACCGGCCTGGGCCATCAGTCGCTGGCCGATCACGTCGGCCTCGCTTTCCTGGGTGCGTGAACCGGGCAGCAGGAAGGCGGTCTGCGCACCCATGCCACCGAGCTGGTTGACGGTGCTGGCAGCGCCTTCTCCGTAGGCCGCGCCGGCCAGCGCACCGAGTACGGCCAGCCCGGTCTGCGCACCCATCTGCCGGGTGATGCGCTCTTCGTGGTGGCGGGCGATGACGTGGCCGATTTCATGGCCGATTACGGCAGCCAGCTGATCCTGGTTCTTGGCGACGGTGAAGATGCCGGTGTTCACGCCGACCTTGCCACCGGGCAGGGCGAAGGCGTTGGGCTCCTTGTCGACGAACACGGCCGTCTCCCACCGTACGCCACGGTATTGAGGCGGCAGCTGCGCGACCAGGGCGTTGACCACGCACTGCACGTAACCGTTCTGGCGGCCGTCGGTGCTGATCTTTTCCTTCTGCTTGGTTTCGGCGAACGCCTGTGCGCCGAGCTGGTCCAGCTGCGCCTGCGACACCCCGCCCACCATCTGCCGACGGCCGGTAGGAGAGGTCGTGGTCGCGCAGGCGCTGACCAGGGTGGTGATGACAAGGGCCAGCAGCAGTTGTTTCATGGATCCACCCCCGTGTTCATATGCGCAGTGTGTAGCGTAGCGGCTTAATCTTTCGTCAAGCGGACACGGCGTTACGTTGCCCCGAAGAACACAAGCGCGGCAAGCGCCACGCCGTTGTTCAGCGCGTGCGCGGTGATCGCGGCCCAGAGCGTGCCGGTGCGCTGGTACAGCCAGCAGAACGCGGCACCCATGCCGCCATAGACCAGCCACAGCTGCGCGATCTCGGCCGGGCCGTTGGCACTGGTGCCAGGGATTTCATGGATCAGGGCGAAAGCAAGGCTGCTCAGTACCACGCCCAGCCACGGGCGTCCGGCCTTCCACAGGCGGCCAAACAGCACGCGGCGGAACAGCAGCTCCTCGTAGGCCGGTGCCAGTACCACCGCGAACAGCACCAGGAACAATGGGAAGCGCGCGATCGCGCTCTGCATCAGCGCCAGATTGGTGGGAACCGGCTCGATGCCGAACTGCTTGGCCAGGAAGGCGATGCCATTGCTGCCGAGCACGATCAGGGTCGCCACCAGCAGGGTCCAGCCCCAGGTGGAGGGACGGCGCAGCGCCTGGCGCGACGCGTGGCGCTCGGCGGCATTGGCCGGCCGTCGCCAGAAGTACAGCAGCAGCGCGGCGCCGCCGGTGGCAAACAGCGCCATGAGAATCTGCGCAAGCGCGCCCGGCTGGCCCAGTGATGCCGCTACCGAACTGGCGTCGGGGGCGCCAGCGCCGGCCTGCGCGTTCGCGTAACCAACCACCACGCCACGGTACAGGCCCCATAGCAGGCCGCTGATCAGGCTCAGGCCGAACAGGGTGACAGCGGCGATACCCAGGTCGATGAAAAACCCCGCCAACGGCGAAACGGCACGCGGCGCGGCAGAAGCCGGCGGAACCGGGGGCGGAGCGGAAACCGGGGCGGATGCGGACATCAGGTACCTGCGTTCAAGAGTCGAAGGCCGGCGCGCCTCCCCGCGCACCGGCCGTGTCCCGATTGTGTCAGATATCCAGGTTTGCGACCTTCAGCGCGTTGTCTTCGATGAAGTCGCGACGCGGTTCGACGACATCGCCCATCAGCGTGCTGAAAATCTGGTCGGCAGCGACAGCATCTTCGATGCGCACCTGCAGCAGTCGACGGGTTTCCGGATTCACCGTGGTGTCCCACAACTGCTCCGGATTCATTTCACCCAGACCCTTGAATCGCTGGATCTGGCGGCCGCGCTTGGCCTCCTCGAGCAGCCAGTTCTGTGCCTTGGCAAAGCTGTCGACTTCGATCGACTTGGCACCGCGGGAAATGGTCGCGCCTTCGCGGACCAGACCGTGCAGCAGCTTCGATGCCTGGTGGATCGCGCGCAGTTCGCCGCTTTCGAAGGCCGACATCGGCAGCACCTGGATGTGCTGTTCGCCCATGTGGCGACGGGTCACCAGCACAGCGGCCGGGCGCTCATCGTTGGCGTCCTGCAGTTCCAGCGTGAAACGCGGGCTGCCCAGGCTGCCCTGGTTGAGACGCTTGGCCAGTGCATCCAGGCCCTCGCCTTCGCCGGCAGCGCGCAGGCTTTCCAGGTCCATCGGGACGAAGTCGACCAGCGCTTCAAGCAGGTTGCGGTCGTAGCGGTGTGCGTTGCGCTCGATCGAATCCAGCGCCGCCGCGTAGGCCAGCAGCAGCTTCTCCAGCGCCAGGCCTTCGATGCCGGGCTCGCCGGTGGCCGGCACCAGTGCAGCGTTTTCCACTGCGCTGCTGGCCAGGTAGCTGTCCAGCGCCGGGTCGTCCTTCAGGTACAGCTCCTGCTTGCCCTGCTTGATCTTGTACAGCGGCGGCAGGCCGATGTAGACGTAACCGCGCTCGATCAGCTCCGGCATCTGACGGTAGAAGAACGTCAGCAGCAGGGTGCGGATGTGGGCGCCGTCGACGTCGGCGTCGGTCATGATGATGATCTTGTGGTAACGCAGCTTGTCCGGGTTGTACTCGTCACGGCCGATGCCGGTGCCCAGCGCGGTGATCAGCGTACCCACCTGGTCGGAGGACAGCATGCGATCGAAACGCGCGCGTTCCACGTTGAGGATCTTGCCGCGCAGCGGCAGCACCGCCTGGTTCTTGCGGTTGCGGCCCTGCTTGGCCGAACCACCTGCCGAGTCACCCTCGACGATGAACAGTTCGGACAGCGCCGGATCCTTTTCCTGGCAGTCGGCCAGCTTGCCCGGCAGGCCCGCGATGTCCAGCGCGCCCTTGCGGCGGGTCAGGTCGCGGGCCTTGCGCGCGGCTTCACGTGCACGTGCGGCATCGACGATCTTGCCGGCGATCGCCTTGGCTTCGTTCGGGTTTTCCTGCAGGAACTCTTCCAGGCGCGCACCGAAGGCATTTTCCACCGCCGGGCGCACGTCGGAGCTGACCAGCTTTTCCTTGGTCTGGCTGGAGAAGCTCGGGTCCGGCACCTTCACCGACAGCACTGCGATCATGCCTTCGCGCATGTCATCGCCGGTCAGGTTGATCTTGGCCTGCTTGGCGATGCCGTTCTGCTCGATGTAGTTGTTGAGCACACGGGTCAGCGCACCGCGGAAACCGGCCAGGTGGGTACCGCCGTCCTTCTGCGGAATGTTGTTGGTGAAGCAGTACATCGTCTCCTGGTAGGAGTCGGTCCACTGCAGCGCCACGTCGACGACGATGCCGTTGTGCTCGCCGGTGACTGAAATGACGTTCGGGTGCAGCGGGGTCTTCAGCTGGGCCAGATGCTCCACGAAGCTGCGGATGCCGCCTTCGTAGTGGAAGTCATCGCGACGGCCATCGCCACGCTCGTCGGCAAGGACGATCTTGACGCCGGAGTTCAGGAACGACAGCTCGCGCAGGCGGCGGGCCAGGATGTCGTAGTGGAATTCCACGTTGTCGTGGAAGGCGACGGTCGACGGCCAGAAGCGCACGGTGGTACCGCGCTTGGTGGTGGCTTCCAGCTTGGCCAGCGCAGTCACGGCTGCGCCGTTGCTGAATTCCTGCTGGTAGTGGGAGCCATTCTGGAACACGTCCACCAGCAGCTTCTGCGACAGCGCGTTGACCACGCTGACGCCGACGCCGTGCAGGCCGCCCGAAACCTTGTAGCTGTTGTCGTCGAACTTGCCGCCTGCGTGCAGGACGGTCATGACCACTTCGGCCGCAGACACTTCGCGACCGAGCTTGGCGCTCATCTGCTCGTGCTTGCCGGTCGGAATACCACGGCCGTTGTCGGACACCGAGACCGAGCCGTCGGTGTGGATCGTCACTGCAACGTGGTCGGCGTGGCCGGCCAACGCTTCGTCGATCGAGTTGTCGACGACCTCGAACACCATGTGGTGCAGACCGGTGCCGTCATGCACGTCGCCGATGTACATGCCGGGACGCTTGCGGACAGCCTCCAGGCCTTCCAGGGCGGTAATGCTGTTGGCGTCGTAATTGCCGTTGTTTGCCGGGGTGTTCTGTTCGTCGCTCATTGCGCTTGCCGTAGGCTCCGCAGGTCGGGCACCGCTTGGGGCGATGCGCCGAGAATGAAAGGATTCCAACCCGAATTATACCAGCCGGGGTCGAGCGGCCCTGGTGTGCCCACTATGGCACAGCCACGATCTGTGCATGTTCCACGTGGAACCGGGCAATGTGGGTCAGTTCCTGCAGCGCCGCTGGGGTTTCGGTGGCGGTAATGAATATCTGTGCGGGCCCATTGAGCAGACGCTCCAATACCCGCGCCTGATGGGTACGATCCAGCTCCGAGGCCAGATCGTCCAATGCGATCACCGGCCATTCGCCTCGCTGTTCCGCATAGTCCTCCGCCTGTGCCAACAGGCACGCCAACGCCGTCAGCTTGGCCTGGCCGCGGGACAGCGCATCACGACCTGGAATGCTGTGGAAATCCACACTCCAGTCCGCGCGGTGCGGGCCCACCGAGGTATACCCTGCCTGCCGGTCACGTTCCCGGGCCAGAAGCAGGGCATCGGCCAAGGGAAGCTCATGCCGCCGCCAACCGGGGCTCAGCTCCAATCCCTGGATACCGAGCTGTGGAGCGAGGCTGGCGGCCAAGGCGACCGTGCGCTGCTGCAGACGCTCCAGGTAGTGCTGGCGGCGGCTGGTCAGTGGTTCTCCTGCCTCGGCCAGCTCGTGATCCCAGGTATCGAGCATCCGCGACGGCCCGCCCTGCTTGAGCAGGGCATTGCGCTGCTTCAGCGCCCGGGAGTAGCGACGCCACAGGGACAGAAAATCCGGTTCCACGTGGAACAAGCCCCAATCGAGGAAGCGGCGGCGGGGTTCACCACCACCACTGACCAGTGCATGGCTCCCGGGCTCGAACGTCACCACGGCCAGCGCTGCGCAGAGATTACCCAGCTGTGCGACATCCTCGCCGTCCAGTCGCCCCTTCCAGTCCTGACCACTGTGGCGCAGGCCGGCTTTTCGGCGGTGGGGCGGGTGATGGGCACGCTGTTCGTCCCATTCCACGAAGATTTCCAGCGCTTCCTGGCCCTGGCGTACCAGACCGTCGCGCACCCGGCCACGGAAGCTGCGGCCATAGGCCATCAAGTGCAGGGCTTCGAGCACGCTGGTCTTGCCGGCACCGTTGTCGCCGGTCAGCAGGTTCAATCCCGGCTGGGGCGACAGGTCCACCGCACTGAAACGACGCAGTTGATGCAAGGCGAGGCGGCGGATCTGCATGGGGCGCGAAAGACCATCCGCACAAGGCGGTAGAGGGGCAGGGAATCCATCAGCTTACTGCATCGGTCAAGCCAGCCGTGCCGCCCCAGACATCGCCACTGTGCTGAAGCTTCCGTCTGGCAACCCTACGCGTGTTCCACGTGGTGGCGCTCCCTCACCTGGGCTCGCCTGGGTCTGGATGCGCCCGGGAATCCTTGAATTCTGAGCGGCGGCGCAGGGTACCGGCCCTCAGATTTCAGCGATTTCAGCCTCATTCCGCGAGCATCGCCAGGTGCCCCGACGGTGGTTTGCGCGAACACCGCGCAGATTTCTTGAAATCTACGATGCGATGCCCTGGAGGGTTCCACAGATTTCAAGGAATTCGAGCCCTCCGTTTCACACTGTCCACAGCAGGTCTGTATGACTTATACACAAGGTATGGGCAAACTGTGGATAAAAAAGCCCTTTTGCCCGACCTGCGAAACTATCCACAGGTTCCCCCCCAGCCTGAGGGGCCTCTATACAGGGGGTTTCAGGCGCATAAATCTCTTCAAAATCAAATAGATAATTCATTTCTCCACGAAATCTGGGCCTACCATCACCACCATGCTTTAGATTTATACCCAGATTTAGAAGCTAGGCCGGCCCAGATCCGACCCCAACGAGACCTGTGGACAGTGGCGTCTGCAGATGAAGCAACCGCAGCGTTGCGACCCACGATCTGCTTCACCCCTCCCGCAAGTTCGGGGAACGTGCATCAGGCTGAAGACCCGGAACGGCATACTCGATCGAGAGCGGCTGGACAGCGCCCAAGCTCACAACCTGGATTCCAATCGCTCAGCACCGATTGCATCGGAAAGGCAGCCAGGATCAATCGGCAACCAGCAATCTCAAGGAAGGCATTCACCCATACCTGGAGATCCGGCCATCGCGATGCTCCACGTGGAACCTGCAAAAAAAACGCCCGGGAAGATCCCGGGCGTCGTTCGGTTCCACGTGGAACACGCTGCTGTCAGAGACGCAGCGGCATCACCACGTGGCGCGACTTCTCGCTGCTGGATTCACGCACAAGCGCCGAGGAGTTGGAGTCGCGCAGCTGGATGATGACTTCCTCGTCGCGCAGGGCGGAAAGGGCATCCAGCAGGTAGTTCACGTTGAAGCCGATGGCCAGATCGCTGACCGTGGTGTCGGCTTCGATCTCTTCCTGGGCTTCTTCCTGCTCCGGGTTGTGCGCGCTGATCTTCAGGTTGCCCGGCGAGACTTCCACGCGGATGCCGCGGTACTTCTCGTTGGACAGGATCGCGGCACGCTGCAGCGAGGCACGCAGTGCTTCGCGATCAACCTTCACTTCGCGGTCGGCACCGATCGGAATCACCGCTTCGTAATCCGGGAAACGGCCGTCGATCAGCTTCGAGGTGAAGGTGACATCGTCGCGCTTGACGCGGACGTGGCTGCGGCCGACTTCCAGCTCGATCTCACGATCACCGCTTTCCAGCAGGCGCTGCAGTTCGGTCACGCCCTTGCGCGGCACGATGATCTGGCGCTTGGAACCACTGGGCTTGGCCAGGTCCGTTTCACACAGCGCCAGGCGGTGGCCGTCGGTGGCGACGGTACGAAGCGCATCGCCGCGCAGATCGAACAGCAGGCCGTTGAGGTAGTAGCGCACGTCCTGCTGGGCCATCGCGAACGCGGTGCGCTCGATCAGTTCCTTCAGGGTCGCTTCGCCGATGGCCACGCGCTCGGTGGCTTCCACTTCATCAACCGACGGGAAGTCGTTGGAGGGCAGGGTGGCCAGGGTGAAGCGGCTGCGACCGGCCTGCACGGTGATCTTGTCACCGGTCTGCGAGACGGTGATCCGGCTGCCGTCGGGCAGGGCGCGGATGATCTCGAACAGCTTGCGGGCGGGGATGGTGGTTTCGCCGTCCTGGGCATCTTCAACCGCGATCCGCGACACCATCTCCACTTCCAGGTCGGTACCGGTCAGCGACAGCTGGCCGTTCTGCACCTGGACCAGGAAATTGGCCAGAACCGGAAGGGTCTGGCGGCGTTCGACCACGTTGACGACCTGTGCCAACGGCTTGAGAAAGGCTTCGCGCTGCAGTGTGAAACGCATGTGGTTCCGTGCCCCTATGCTTTAAAAAATGTGGAATAAATCAAAAGCTTGGTGGTGCTGGTAGAGACAGAATCGCTGGAAAACAACTCTAAGTCTTTGTAAATAAAAGAATTTCATACATCGAAACCCTCTGTATTACCGACCCCCAGGGGGTGGGGAAAGCTGTGGATAAATCTGGCGCGATTTCAAACGCCATTTTTATCCACAACGTGTCCCGCGCTTGCTACCGGATTCTGCACCGTTTTGTGCGATGACGCCTCATCGGCATCCGTGCATCATTCGCTCAGCTTCCGGATCAGCTTGTCCCAGTCCTCGCGGAGCTTGCCGTCGGTTTCCATCAGGGTCCGGATCTGGCGGCAGGCATGCAGCACCGTGGTGTGGTCGCGACCGGCAAAGGCGTCGCCGATCTCGGGCAGGCTGTGCTCGGTCAGTTCCTTGGTCAGGGCCATGGCGACCTGGCGGGGCCGGGCCAGCGAGCGGGTCCGACGCTTCGACAGCAGATCCTTGATCTGCAGGCCGTAGTAGTCGGCAACGGTTTTCTGGATGTTGGGAATGCTGATCGCCTGCTGCTGGGCGCGCAGCAGGTCGCGCAGGGTTTCCTGGGCGAATTCGGTGGTGATCGCGCGGCCGGTGAAATTGGCGCGGGCGGTCAGGGTATTGAGCGCACCTTCGAGGTCGCGCACGTTGGAGCGCATCTTCTTGGCGATCAGGAACGCAACATCATCGGGAATCTCTGCACCGCGTTCGCGTGCCTTGGCCAGCACGATCGCAGCGCGGGTCTCGAAGTCCGGCGGTTCGATCGCGACCGACAGGCCCCAGGCAAGCCGCGACTTCAGGCGTGCTTCCAGGCCTTCGACCTCGCGCGGATAGCGGTCGCAGGTCAGGATGATCTGCTGCTTGCCATCGAACAACGCGTTGAAGGTGTGGAAGAACTCTTCCTGGGTGCGGTCCTTGCCGGCGAAGAACTGGATGTCATCGATCAGCAGCGCGTCCACCTGCTGGAACTGGCGCTTGAACTGATCCATGGTCTTTTCCTGCAGGGCCCGGATCATCGCGCTGAAGAACTGTTCCGAACGCAGGTACAGCACCTTCGCACCCGGATTGGCCTGGCGCATGGCATTGCCGGCGGCGAACATCAGGTGGGTCTTGCCCAGGCCCGTGCCTCCGTACAGCAGCAGCGGGTTGTGCGCGCGGTCGCCCGGCTTCTGCGCTGCCTGGAAGGCGGCGGCCAGGCCCAGCTGGTTGCTGCGGCCTTCGACGAAGTTGGCGAACGTGTAGTGATTGTCCAGGTTGCCGGCAAACGGCACCTGCGGTTCGCTGGACACATGCGCCGACGGCGTGGAAACCGGCGTGTTCTGCGCCTCCACGGGACGCGGGCGCGAGCCGATTTCAAGAAAAACGTCGCTGAAACCGGCGAAATGGGCCAGCAGTTCGCGGATCCGGGCCAGGTACAGCTCGCGGACCTGGTCGACGATGAAGGCATTCGGTGCATACAGCACCAGGCTGTCCACGCGCAGATCGGCCTGCAGCGGCTTCAACCAGGTATGAACGTCTTCCGGCGGGAACTCCGCTTCGAGGCGCTCGAGACTACGGGACCAAGCATCCATCAGCAATAATCGTCCGGTGGCCGGGGCATGGACGCGACAAGGCGCCCAAACACAGGCCGGAAAGGGGGGAAATGGATGGCTCAGACTACCACCGAGCGCCCGCCTTCGGAATGCTTGTCCCCTACTTATTCACAAAAACATCCACAGCTATTGCACAGCCCAGTGAAATCGCGTAGCTGCCAGGGGTTGACTTGGGGCGGGGTACCTCTCTAGAATTTCCGGTTCTTTCCGTCCCATTCATACGAGAGGCCCCCAATGGCCACGAAGCGCACCTACCAGCCCAGCAACCTCAAGCGTAAGCGCGACCACGGCTTCCGTGCCCGTATGAAGACCGCTGACGGCCGCAAGATCCTGTCGCGTCGCCGCGCCAAGGGCCGCAAAGTCCTGAGCGCCTGATTGCCATGCCGCACATCGCGGCAGACGCAATCCCTTCGACAGTGAATACTGCAGACCCGCGCAAGCGATTCCCTCGCTCTGCGCGGGTTCGCACGCGTGCCGAATACTCAACGGTCTTCAACGGCGCCCGCCGTGTGTCCGATCCGCTGATGACCCTGCACTGGCTGCCGGCTGACCGGCCGGCCAGGCTGGGTCTGGCGGTTTCCCGCAAGGTTGATCCGAACGCCGTCGGGCGTAACCGGATCAAGCGCGTCCTGCGCGACATCCTGCGTCAGACACGTACCGATATCCAGCCAGGCGACTTTGTCGTCGTGGCTCGTAGTGCTGCGCGTTCCGCCAGCAACGACGAGATCCGCCAGGCCTTCCTGCGCCTGCTGCGTCGCCTGCGTGCATTGCCCACGCCGGGCGTGGACGGCACAATGCCGCCGCCTGATGGCATCGCAACTCCTTCTTTGACCGAGCCGGCATCGCGTCCCGGCCCCGCCGAGCCTGTCCGCTGATGAACCAGACCCGCGTATTCCTCATTTTTGCCTGGCTGATGGTGGCCGTGCTGCTGTGGATGGAGTGGAGCCGTGAAAAGGCTGCTCCGACCCCGGCACCGACGACCACGTCGGCCCCGGCCGCCGCACAGAGCGTTCCGGGCGCAACCCCGGGCGCCATCCCCAGCGCCCAGGTGCCGGGTGCCCCCGGCCAGGCCGCCGTGCAGGCCCAGGCCAGCGCCACCCCGGCCAGCCAGCGCGTGACCGTCACCACCGACGTGCTGCGCCTGGTGCTCGACGGCGGTCGCGTGCTCGATGCCGAGCTGCTGCAGTTCCCGCAGACCAAGGACGAAGGCAGCCCACCGGTCCGCCTGCTGACCGAAGATCCCGCGCACCCGTACAGCGCGATCAGTGGCTGGGCCAGCGAAGACAAGAACACCCCGGTCCCCGGCGCCGACGGCTTCAAGCTGGTCGGTGACACCAAGGACTTCGTGCTGGCCAAGGGCCAGAACGAGCTGCAGATCCCGTTCGTGTGGACCGCCGACAACGGCGTGACCATCAAGCGCACGCTGACCGTCTCGCGCAACGAGTATGCCGTGCGCTTCAAGGATGAAGTCAGCAACGCCGGCGCCGCGCCGTGGAACGGCTACGTCTACCGCACCCTGGACCGCACCCCGACCATCCTGTCGCGGAGCATGACCAACCCGGATTCCTTCAGCTTCAACGGTGCCACCTGGTACGACAACGACAAGAAGTACCAGCGTCGTGCGTTCAAGGACTACCTGGAAGACGGCACGCTGAACCAGAACATCACCGGCGGCTGGCTGGCGATGCTGCAGCACCACT
This sequence comes from Stenotrophomonas mexicanensis, assembly GCF_032911605.1. Taxonomy (NCBI): domain Bacteria; kingdom Pseudomonadati; phylum Pseudomonadota; class Gammaproteobacteria; order Lysobacterales; family Lysobacteraceae; genus Stenotrophomonas; species Stenotrophomonas mexicanensis. The sequence continues at coordinate 55,847 of NZ_JAWJTG010000004.1, read as the reverse complement.
TCTTCACCGCCTGGATCCCGCAGAAGGACCAGACCGCACACTACGTGCTGTCGCAGGTGGCCGGTCGTGACCTGATCGAAGCGCGTGGCCCGGCCTTCACCGTGGCCCCGGGCCAGTCCACCAGCACCGAAGCCCGCCTGTGGGTCGGCCCGAAGCTGGTCAACCTGATTGCCAAGGAAGACGTGCCGGGCCTGGACCGCGTGGTCGACTACAGCCGCTTCTCGATGATGGCGGTGATCGGCCAGGGCCTGTTCTGGGTGCTGAACCAGGTGCACAAGCTGGTCGGCAACTGGGGCTGGGCGATTGTCGGCCTGGTGGTGCTGCTGAAGCTGGTGCTGTACCCGCTGTCGGCGACCCAGTACAAGAGCGGCGCCAAGATGCGTCGTTTCCAGCCGCGCATCGCGCAGCTGAAGGAACGCTATGGCGATGACCGCCAGAAGTTCCAGACCGCGATGATGGAGCTGTACAAGAAGGAAAAGATCAATCCGATGGGCGGCTGCCTGCCGATCCTCATCCAGATGCCGATCTTCTTCGCCCTGTACTGGGTGCTGGTGGAATCGGTCGAACTGCGCCAGGCGCCCTGGTTCGGCTGGATCCAGGACCTGACAGCACGCGACCCGTACTTCATCCTGCCGGTGATCAACGTGGCGGTGATGTGGTTCACCCAGAAGCTGACCCCGGCACCGGGCATGGACCCGATGCAGCAGAAGATGATGCAGTTCATGCCGCTGGTGTTCGGCGTCATGATGGCCTTCATGCCGTCCGGCCTGGTTCTGTACTGGGTGGTCAACGGCGGCCTGGGCCTGCTGCAGCAGTGGTGGATGACCAAGCGCCACGGCGGCGAGCCGGTCCCGGCCACCACCGCCCCGGTCCCGGTCAAAAAGAAGTAATCCGACCGGCAGGTCGCCGGCTTCGTAGAGTCGACCTTGGTCGACTGCCATTGAGCCCCGACCGACCCGCAGAAGCCCGCCGCAAGGCGGGCTTTTCGCATGCGGCGTTAGAATCGCCGGCACACCGTTCCTCCATCCATCGAGTCCGCCATGCCGCGTGCGTCGTCGTTCCGCCTGTTCCTGCCCTCGCTGTTGTTGACCTTGGTCGTTGCCGGCTGTGGCGACAAGGACGCGAAGGCACCGGTAACCGGCGTGACCCAGCCCAGCGCGCAGGCCGCGGCCGCCGCCGATCCGGCCGCCGCGCCGTTGCTGGCTGCGCTGCAGAAGCAGCTCGACGGTTATCGGCGGATCATCGTGCTGCTGGCCGACGAGGAACAGCAGTCGGCTGCCGACCGCGGCACCTCCACGCGTGTGGGCCAGCAGCTGTTCCACGATGGCCTGGAACAGCGCACGGCCATCGCCGCGCAGTTCGACACGCTGCTGCGCGGCTCCAGTCCGCAGCGCTTCGCCACCCTCGGCACGGTGCTGGATTACATCGAATCCGCACCGGAACTGTTCGACGCCGACCGCCTGGCCTTCCGCGAAGTGTTGCGTGATCTGCATGAGCGGGTCGGCACCGATTCCTCGCTGCCGGCGGTGAAGCTGCACCAGCGCATCGGCGAGGACCTGGAGGCACTCGACGAGATCGAGCGCAACTACAACCAGGAACTGACCCGCATCTTCAGCCGCTTCGAACGCACCCGTGCGATCGAGCTGAAGCGCGAGAAGTGGGACGATTACATCGCCCACCTGCACAAGGACTACAGCCGCGAAGCGATCCTGCGCGACTACGGGGTGATCGAGCCGTACCCGATGTCCATGAAGGACAGCGACCGCGAAATCTTCGGCCGCGACCTGCCGACCAAGACCGTGGTGCTGACCTTCGACGATGGCCCGCACAAGGCCTACACCGATGAAGTGGTGGCCATCCTCAAGCGCTACGACGTGCCGGGCGTGTTCTTCGAAGTGGGCCGAAACCTGGGCAAGGTCGAGGCCGATGGCAAGGTCAGCCTGGGCCCGATGGCGAAGATCAGCCGTAACCTGATGGAGGAGGGCTATGCGGTCGGCAACCACAGCCTGACCCACGCCCAGCTGTCGCGCACCACCGGCGACGCGCTGCGCCAGCAGGTGCTGGATACCGACACGCTGCTGAAGGACGTCGACAGCAAGCGCGCGCCGCTGTTCCGCTTCCCGTATGGCGCGCGCAATGCTGAAGGCCTGCAGCTGCTCAACGAAGCCGGCCTGAAGTCGATCATGTGGAACATCGACTCGATGGACTGGGCCGACCCGGTACCGGAGTCGATCGTGCAGCGCGTGCTCGACCAGGTGAACAAGGAACAGCGCGGCATCATCCTGTTCCACGACATCCACGATCGTGCGGTGAAGGCGCTGCCGCAGATCCTCGACCGGCTGATCGCCGATGGCTACCAGTTCGCCGGCTGGAATGGCCGCGACTTCACCGTCGCCCGTGCGCGAAAGGGCGACGCCGGTGCCGCCACCGTCACCACCGGCTACGAGAAGTCGTGGGCGATCGTGGTCGGCATCGACAACTACGCCAAGTGGCCGAAGCTGGAATACGCCAGCCATGATGCTCAGGCAGTGGCCGATACCTTGACCGGGCAGTTCGGCTTCCCGTCCTCGCAGGTGATCGTGCTGAAGAACGAGCAGGCCACCCGCAACAACATCCTGGCCGCTTTCCACGACCGCCTGGCCGACGACCGCACCGGTAGGAACGATCGCGTGTTCGTGTTCTTCGCCGGTCATGGCGCGACCCGCCAGCTCGCCTCCGGGCGCGACCTCGGCTACATCATTCCGGTCGATTCGGATCCGAAGGAATTTGCCACCGACGCGATCGCGATGACCGACATCCAGAACATCGCCGAGAGCATGCAGGCCAAGCATGTGATGTTCGTGATGGATGCCTGCTACAGCGGCCTGGGCCTGACCCGTGGCGGCCCCTCGTCGTCGTCGTTCCTGCGCGAGAACGCCCGCCGCAGCGCGCGGCAGATGCTGACCGCCGGTGGTGCCGACCAGCAGGTGGCCGATGCCGGCCCCAACGGCCATTCGGTGTTTACCTGGGTGCTGCTGCAGGCGTTGGCCGGCAAGGGCGACCTCAACGGCGATGGCCTGATCACCGGTACCGAACTGGCCGCCTACGTGGCGCCGGCGGTCTCGGCGGTCTCGCACCAGACCCCGGCCTTCGGCAGTCTGCCCGGCTCGCAGGGCGGCGAGTTCGTGTTCCAGGTGCCGGACAGCCAGGAATTCCTCAACGCCGATACGCGCCAGCTGACCGCCGATGCGATCGCGCTGAACAACAAGGTCGATGCCGCCAGCGAGGCCAAGGGCAGCCAGGCACCGGTAACCGTGGCCGACCTGCAGGGTGGCAAGGCCAAGCTGGTGGTGCCCACCGCCGGCCCTGCGTCCGACCGCCAGCGCGCGCAGCAGGCCAATGACCGTGGCCTGCAGCTGTACCGCGAGAAGCAGTACGACGAAGCGGTAGCCCAGTTCACCGAGGCGCTGAAGCTGCGCCCGGACTTCGCCCAGGCCGCCAACAACCTCGGCTTCGTCTACTACCGCCAGCAGCGCTATGCCGAAGCGGCGCGCTGGCTGGAGAACACACTGAAGATCGACCCCTCGCGCGCCGTGGCCTATCTCAACCTGGGCGACGCTTACTTCAACGCGGGCGACAAGGCCAAGGCCAAACAGGCCTACACCACCTACCTGGCGCTGCAGACGCAGGGCAGCGGCGCGGCCCAGGCGCGTGCGCAGCTGGAGAAACTCTGAGCCATGAACGACGCGATCCGCACCGACACCATCGTGGCCATCGCCAGTGCGCCCGGCGCGGGTGGTGTTGGCCTGCTGCGCCTGTCCGGCCCGCGTGCCGCAGCGATTGCCAATGCGCTGGGTGCACCTGCACTGCGTCCGCGCCACGCGCACTACGCGCGCCTGCGTGATGCCGACGGCGAGGTCATCGACGATGGCATCGTGCTGTGGTTCCCGGCACCGAACAGCTTCACCGGCGAAGAGGTGGTGGAACTGCAGGGCCATGGCAGCCCGGTGCTGCTGCAGCAACTGGTCGCGCGCTGCATCGCGCTCGGTGCGCGCCAGGCGCGCCCGGGTGAGTTCAGCGAACGGGCGTTCCTCAACGGCAAGCTCGACCTGGCCCAGGCCGAGGCCATCGCCGACCTGATCGCCGCGGGCGACAATCGTGCCGCGCGCGCTGCACGCCGTTCGCTGGATGGTGTGTTCTCGCGCCGCATCGACGCCGTGGTCGAACAGCTGGTGCTGCTGCGCATCCATGTGGAAGCGGCCATCGACTTCGCCGACGAACCGCTGGATACCCTCGGTGGCGCGCAGGTGCGGCGTGGGCTGGAACAGGCGCGCAGCGACCTGGCCCTGCTGCGGCGGGATGCCGAGCGCGGCCGTCGCCTGCGCGATGGCCTGCATGCGGTGCTGATCGGGCCGCCGAATGCCGGCAAGAGTTCATTGCTCAATGCGCTGGCCGGCAGCGAACGCGCCATCGTCACCGACATCGCCGGCACCACCCGCGACACCCTGCGCGAGACCATCCGCCTGGACGGCCTGGAGCTGACCCTGGTCGACACCGCGGGCCTGCGCGACGGTGGCGACGCCATCGAACGCGAAGGCATGCGCCGCGCGCATGTGGAAATCGAGCGTACGGACCTGGCGCTGATCGTGCTGGATGCGCGCGATCCAGCGGCCGGCGAAGCGGCGCTGGGCGATGCCGTGGCGGCGGTGCCGCACAAGGTCTACATCCACAACAAGTCGGATCTGCTGACGGCGCTGCCGACGCTGGACGATCCGGATCGGGTGTTCGTTTCGGCGGCCACCGGCGCCGGACTCGAAGATCTGCACGCGCGCCTGCGCTCGATTGCGTCGGCCGGGGCAGGCGAGCAGGTGGATGGCGAGTTCTCCGCGCGCACCCGCCACGTCGATGCGATCGAGCGCGCGCAGGAACATGCGCAGCGCGCCGATGGTGAGCTGGCGCATGAGCACCTGGAACTGGCTGCCGAGGAACTGCGGCTGGCGCATGACGCGCTGGGCGAGATCACCGGGCAGATGAGTGCCGATGACCTGCTGGGAAGGATCTTCTCCAGCTTCTGCATCGGCAAGTAAGGTCGGGGCCAGATCCCCGAAGGGATCTCTGACCCCGTCATCGATCAATCGCTCGGCTCATGCTCTGGCAGGCGCCAACCTTCGCTCTGGTAGGTGCCAACCTTGGTTGGCACAGGGCGTCCGGGGTCATGGACGCCGGCTGGCAGAGCGCCGACCAAGGTCGGCGACTACCGGATCCATGGGTTCCCCCACCTGTCACATTGCCGCCGCATACTGACGCCCATCACATACCGCTTGGGGAAGTCGCAGTGAAGTCGTGGGGTTGTGCGTTGCTGTTGTCGCTGGCCGTGGCACCATCGGTGGCCATGAGTGCTGAATCCTCCACCCCGGCCGCGCACAAGGTGTCGGTCTATGGCCACCGCGGGGCAAGCGCACTGCTGCCCGAGCACACCCTGGCGGCCTATGCGCAGGCCATCGCCGATGGCGCCGACTACATCGAACCGGACCTGGTGATGACCAAGGACGGGGTGATGGTGGCCCGCCACGAGAACGAGATCAGTGGCACCACCGATGTCGCCTCGCATCCGGAATTCGCCAGCCGCCGCACCAGCAAGGTCATCGACGGGCAGAAGGTCGATGGCTGGTTCACCGAAGACTTCACCCTGGCCGAGCTGAAGACGCTGTACGCGCGTGAGCGCCTGCCGGAACTGCGCAGCACCGCCTACGATGGCCAGTTCCGCATCGCCAGCCTCGACGAGATCCTTGCGTTCCTGGTGCAGCAGGCCGGCCGCGCCAACCGCGGCATCGGCCTGGTGCCGGAGATCAAGCATCCGACCTACTTCCAGTCGATCGGCCTGCCGATGGAAGACAAGCTGCTGGCCGCGCTGCGCGGCAATGCCTATACCAACGTGGGCCCGGTCACCATCCAGTCGTTCGAGACCGCCAACCTGCGCTACCTGCGCGGCAAGATTGGGCGGGGCAGCAACATCCGCCTGCTGCAGCTGCTGTGGAAAGGCGATACGCAGCCGGCCGACATCGCCAAGGCCGGTGGCAAGCTGACCTACGCGCAGATGATGACGCCGGCCGGACTGAAGGACATTGCCAGCTACGCCGACAGCATCGGCCCGGAGCTGCGCTCGATCATTCCGCTGGACGCCAAGGGTGCACTGGGGACACCGACCACGCTGGTACAGGACGCACATGCAGTGGGCCTGATGGTGATTCCGTATACCTTCCGCCCGGAGAATCATTTCCAGGCCAGCAACCTGCGCAAGGGCGCCGACAACGCGCGCAACGCGGAAGGCTCGATCACCGAGATGCGTGCCTATCTGGCCACCGGCATCGATGCCTTCTTCACCGATGACCCGGCGCTGGGCCGGCAGGCGGTGGATGGGATGGGCGCGGCGGGGAACGCGGCGGACTGACCCGTCAATGACGCCGGGCATGGCCCGGCGCTACCGGATGTGACGGAATGCTCTGGTAGTTGCCAACCTTGGTTGGCATGCAGCAGGAGCGCCGACCAAGGTCGGCCACTATCGGTTCATGAGGTTGCCGGCCAGCGGCCGGCACTACCATCGCTCAGCCGCGCGGCTCGTCCGGCCGGCGGAACGGGATCACCACGTAGTCCTGGCCCTCGCGCGGCTGCCACAGCACCGGCACGCGCTGCGGTGACGGCGGCTCCAGCTCGTCGTCGGCCAGCGGTTCGACGTCTTCTTCTTCGTCTTCCCAGCTGTAGCGCGGGCGCGGCGGCAGCGGGTCGGCGTTGCGGAACAGCAGCGCAGCGATGATGCCGGCGAAGGCGCCGCCCATGTGCGACTGCCAGGACACACCATCGGCGTGCGGCAGGATGGTCATCAGCATGCCGCCGTAGAACAGCATACCGATCAGGCCGGTGGCGATGGCCGCGCGGTCGCGGCGCAGCAGGCCCAGGCTGGCCAGCAGGAACATCAGGCCGTGGGTCACGCCGCTGGCGCCCAGGTGCACGCTGCCCGGATTGCCCAGCATCCACGCACCGATGCCCGAGCCCAGCCACAGCAGGGGCAGGGCGCGCACGGTGGCTTTCGGGTAGACGCTGCCGGCCAGCGTGCCGAGGATCAGGATCGCGATGCTGTTGGCGGCGATGTGCTCGACCGAGGCATGCAGCATCGGGCCGCCGATCAGGCCAAGCAGGCCCTTGGCTTCCAGCGGTGCGACCGCCCACGGTCGCCAGTCGAACGTGCCCTGCAGGGCGAACACGGCCACCAGCACCAGCACGGCGGCCAGGCTGACATTGAACGCCCGCAGGATGCGCGAGCGGTCATTGCGGGGGGCCGGCACGTCGCCAGCGGGCAGGGGCGCGTTGTTGTTCATACCTCAGCAATGGCGGTGGTTGGCGCGAAACCAAGGCCACCGCTGCGGGAGAGTGGAAACGGCCGGCGGGACAATCCCACCGGCCGCGCCATCCAGCGGGTCAGGCTCAGGCCTGGCCTTCGCCTTCCTTCGGCGGGTACTTCAGGCTCAACACCACGGTAGCGGCGATGATCACCGCCACCACGCCCAGCGAGATCGGGGTCGGGATCTTGAACAGGTCGATGATCATCATCTTGATGCCGATGAAGCCCAGCACCAGCGCCAGGCCGTACGGCAGCAGGTGGAAGCGGTCGGCCATGCCGGCCAGCAGGAAGAACATCGCACGCAGGCCCAGCACAGCGAACACGTTGGAGGTGAGCACGATGAACGGGTCGGTGGTGATCGCGAAGATCGCCGGGATGCTGTCCACGGCGAAGATCACGTCGGTGACCGCGATCAGGATCAGCACCGCGAACAGCGGGGTGAACCAGCGCACGCCGTCGCGCTTCACGCTCATCGCGTTGCCGGCGTAATCCGGCAGCAGGCGCAGGTGCTTGCGCATCCAGCGCAGGGCCGGGTTGGCTTCCAGATCGGGCTCCTGCCCGGCGGCGAACCACATCTTCCAGCCGGTGAACAGCAGGAAGGCGCCGAACACGTAGAGCAGCCAATGGAACTGGGTGATCAGCACGCTGCCGGCGAAGATCATGATCGTACGCAGCACGATCGCGCCCAGGATGCCGATGATCAGCACCTTCTGGCGCTGCTCCTCCGGCACCGCGAAGTAGCTCATGATCATCAGGAAGACAAAGATGTTGTCGACCGCCAGCGCCTTCTCGACCAGGTAGCCGGTCAGGAATTCGAGGCCGACCTTGTTGGCCACGACCTGGCCCGCGGTCTCATTCAGGTAGTACCAGAGGCCCGCATTGAACAGCAGGGCCAGCGCGACCCAGCCGATGGACCACCACAGGGCCTCCTTGAAGGTGACCTTGTGCGGCCCACCATGGCGCATCAACACGAGGTCGACCAGCAGGGCGATGACCACCACCGCTGCGAAGCCGCCCCACAACCACACGTTACCGATCGTCTGCATTGGGAATGTCCGTTGGAAAGATGAATGCCAGGCCGGACGGCGAGGATCTGCAACGGAGGATCGGGAGGGGGATCCAGGGACAGAGCTTCGCCAGTACGGCGAAGGTCTCGCTCGCAGTTCCAGTCGGCTGGAACTGCCGTTGCACCGGAGCCTGCGGGCTCGAAATGACGGCGACAACGTCTGGGAGCTACTCCCCTTCTGGCGCCGATTCTGCGGCCTGGCCGGGCTGCCGTCAAATGCCGGGTGGCCGGGGCCCCCGCTCTGGTAGGTGCCAACCTTGGTTGGCACGCCTTGCCCGGGCCGTTCAGCAACGCCCGTCGCGCCAGCTCGACTCTACGAAAGCGCCCCCCGGCTACAATAGGTGGATGAATACCCCCCTTCCGATTGTCCGCCTCAAGAACGCGTGGCGTTCCAGCCACCCGTGGATCTTCCAGAAACTGGTCGAGAAGCCGACCGTCCGGCCCAAGCCCGGTTCCATCGTCGACGTGGTCGGCATCGACGGCGAGTTCATTGGTCGCGGGTTCTACAACGGGCACTCGCGCATTGCCGTGCGCATCCTCGAAACCGATCAGAACGTGCCGGTGGATGCCGGCTGGTTCTCGCGCAAGATCGCCCAGGCCGTGTCGCTGCGCCGTGAGGTGCTGAAGCTCGATGCGGTGTCCGACGCCTGGCGCGTGGTGCACAGCGAAGGCGACGGCCTGTCCGGTCTGGTGGTGGACCGGTACAACGATCTGGTGGTGGTCGAGTTCTTCGCCGCCGGCATGTTCCGCCACCGCGAATGGATCTACGAAGCGCTGCGCGAGCAGTTCCCGGGTTGCCGCTTCCACAGCTTCGCCGACGAGCACGTGCAGAAGCAGGAGAGCTTCGACTTCCACGGCAACACCACCACCGAAGCCTCGGTGATCACCGAGTACGGCATCAAGTTCCGCGCCGATCCGGCCGGTGCCCACAAGACCGGTTTCTTCGCCGACCAGCGTGAGAACCGCGAGTGGCTGAGCCAGCAGGTGGAAGGCAAGAGCGTGCTGGACCTGTGCTGCAACACCGGCGGTTTTGCGGTGTATGCGGCGGCGCGTGGTGCTTCGGAAGTGGTCGGCATCGACATCGATGAAGACGTCATCCAGATCGCCAAGGGCAATTCGCGCCTGAACAACGTGCGCCCGAAGTTCGTCCAGTCCGACATTTTTCCGTGGCTGCGCGATGCCGCCAACCGCGGCGAGCAGTACGACGTGGTGATCCTGGACCCGGCGAAGATGACCCGCGACCGCGACCAGGTCATCACCGCACTGAAGAAGTACCTGGACATGAACAAGCTGGCGCTGGGCGTGGTGAAGCCCGGTGGCCTGTTCGCCACGTTCTCCTGCACCGGCCTGGTGGCCGAGGACCAGTTCCTCGACATGCTGCGTCGTGCGGCGTACTTCTCCGGCCGTACCATCCAGATCCTGAAGGTGGCCGGCGCCGGCCCGGACCATCCGTTCATGGCCCACGTGCAGGAATCGCGTTACCTGAAGGCCGTGTTCTGCCGCGTGGTGGACTGATTTCCAGATGTAGAGTCGAGCGATGCTCGACTCGCGGTGCCTGATCAGTCGAGCACAGTTCGACTCTACAAATCCGCGGTCCGCAGCGCTATGGTCGGGCTCTTCCCATTGCCGGTGAGAGCCCATGCCATCGTTGCGCCACCTGTCCGTCGTGCTTGCCCTGGCGCTGTGCGCGCCGCTGTCGGCTCATGCCATCGAGTTCAGCGCACAGGAGCTGGCGCGCGCCAAGGCCCTGCAGCAGCGCCTGGTCACCCTCGACAGCCACCTGGATACGCCGGCCAATTTCGGCCGAACCGGCTTCGACATCGAGCAGCGTCACGACCGCAACGCGCTTTCGCAGGTCGACTACCCGCGCATGGTCGAAGGTGCGCTGGACGGCGGTTTCTGGGCGATCTACACCGATCAGGGCGACCGCAGCCCCGCCGCGCACCTCGCCGAGCGTGACCATGGCCTGCAGCGGCTGCTGGAGATCCGCGAAATGCTGGCGGCCAACCCCGAGCGCTTCGCGCTGGCATTGACCGCCGATGACGCGGCGCGGATCAAGGCCGCCGGCAAGCGCGTGGTCTACATCAGCATGGAAAACGCCAGCCCACTGGTGGAAGACCCGAGCCTGCTGTCGTTCTACCACCGCGCCGGCCTGCGCCTGCTCAGCACCGTGCACTTCGCCAACAACGAGTTCGCCGATTCGGCCACCGATCCCAAGGGTGCGGAGTGGCAAGGCCTGAGCCCGGCGGGCAAGGATCTGGTGCGGCAGGCAGTGAAGCTGGGCATCGTGATCGACCAGTCGCATGCGTCCGACGCGGTGTTCGACGACCTGCTGGCGATGATGCCGGTGCCGTTCGTGCTCTCGCACAGCTCGGCCAAGGCGGTCTACGACCATCCGCGCAATCTGGATGACGCGCGCCTGCGCAAGCTGGCCAAGGCCGGCGGTGTGATCCAGGTGAACGCCTATGGTGGCTACCTGATCGACACCGCAAAGACGCCCGAGCGCAAGCAGGCCGAGGAAGCGCTGAGCAAGCAGCTGGGTGGCTGGGAAGGCATGGGCATCGAACAGGGCGTTGCCCTGCTGAAGGCCGAGCAGGCGCTGGACCACGAGCACCCGGTGCGCCATGCCAGCCTCGACGACTTCTTCGCCCACTTCGAGCACATCCTCAAGGTGGTCGGCCCCGAGCACGTGGGCATCGGCCTGGACTGGGATGGCGGCGGTGGCCTGAGTGACCTGCCCGATGTCAGCCAGCTGCCAAAGATCACCGCGTGGCTGCTGCGCAAGGGCTATACCGAGAAGCAGATTGCCGGCATCTGGGGCGGCAACCTGCTGCGGGTGATGCGCCAGGCGCAGGACTACGCTGCAAAGCAGGGCGGTTGACCGCCCTGGGGTAGTGCCGGCCGCTGGCCGGCACTGGCCGTATCAACAGGATGCGAGGTGCCGGCCAGCGGCCGGCACTACCGGTGATCCGGTTATTTCGCGATCAGCGCGTGGCGGCGGCTGTACAGGAAGTACAGCACCAGGCCGGCCAGGTTCCACAGCAGGAAGTACAGCTGGGTGCTGTGCGGCAGGCTGAGGAACAGGTAGATGCAGCCCAGCGCGGCCAGCGGACCGACCACGAAGGCCAGCGGGGTACGGAAGGTACGTTCGCGGTTCGGCTCGCGCAGGCGCAGCACCACCAGGCAGATGCCCACGGCGGTGAACGCGGCCAGGGTGCCGGCATTGGCCAGGGCGGCGATCTCATCCAGGCGGGCCACGCCGGCCAGCGCCGACACCACTACCGCGGTGAACAGCGTGGTCGCCACCGGCGTGCCGGTACGTGCGTTGACCTTGGACAGGCCACGCGGCAGCAGGCCATCGCGGCTCATCACGAAGAAGATGCGGCTCTGGCCGTACAGGAAGGCCAGCAGCACCGTCGGCAGCGCGATGATCGCGATCACGCCGATCACCATCGCCGCGGTCGGATGGCCCAGCTGGCGCATGATCAGGGCCAGCGGCTCGGCGCTGTGGCCGAACACCGCGTAGCTCATCGCACCGACCGCGGCCAGCGCCACCAGCACGTAGACGATGGTGCAGCCGATCATCGAACCGATGATGCCGATCGACAGGTCGCGGCCGGGGTTCTTGGTTTCCTCGGCGGCGGTGGAGATCGCATCGAAGCCGTAGAAGGCGAAGAAGATGATCGCTGCCGCCGCCATTACACCGTGTTCGACGCCATCAGGGCCCATCGACTTGGCGAAGCCATACGGCATGAACGGCTGCAGGTTGGCGCTGTCGAAGGCGGGCAGGGCCACGGCCACGAAGATGGCCAGCGCGATCAGCTTGAACACCACCAGGATGGCATTGAGGGTGGCGCTTTCCTTGGTGCCGGCCATCAGCATGCCGGCCACCAGCCAGGTGATGACGATCGCCGGCAGGTTGATCATGCCGCCTTCCACGTGCGGGCCGGCTGCGAGCCACGCTGGCAGGTGCACGTTCCAGCCGAACTGGGTGTGGACCCATTCGAGGAAGCCGACGAAGTAGCCGGACCAGCCCACCGCCACCGTACTCACCACCAGCGAGTACTCCAGGATCAGGCTCCAGCCCACCACCCAGGCAAACACTTCGCCCAGCGCGCTGTAGCTGTAGGTGTAGGCACTGCCGGCGGCCGGCATCATCGTCGACAGCTCGGCGTAGGACAGTGCCGCACAGGCACAGACCGCACCGGCGATGGCGAAGGAGATCAGCACGGCCGGGCCGGCCAGGTTGGCACCGACGCCGATCAGCGTGTAGATGCCGGTACCGACGATGGCACCGATGCCCAGCGCGATCAGGTGCGGCCAGCTGAGCGTCGGGATCAGGCGCCTGCCGGCTTCATGGACGGTGACGGAATCTAGGGACTTGCGCCGGAACAGGGACATGCAGGCCTCGGAAGGGGTGACTAAGAACGACAAGTTCCCGAGTGTGACCGAACGCAGCGCAGCATTACCACTGACGGGGGTCATGCGAGGGTCAGATGCGTCACCGGCGCGGCTGTACTCCGAGCATTCTGCCGGAATCGGCACAAATGCTGGCAGGATTCGAAATGATTCGATTCCTCAAGGCGAGCCGGGAGGCGCTTGAAGCGTGAGAGCAGGGGCCAGATCGATGCTGACCCGCTGCGAATCAACCACTGGCGCCGCACCTTGGGTTCTCAACTGGGCCACCAGTACTTCGAAGCCCTGGGCGCGGCCGAACGCGTGCTCGTCCAGGGTCAACGGCAGCAGCTGCAGGAAGTCGAATCGTCCCGATGGCAGTTGCTGGGGTCCCGGGAAATGCAACGACGGAACGAAGACGGCCGCCTGCAGCATGCTCCCTGCGTGATCCACCGGCCCCCCCAGCTTCAGCCGGTCCCATGGCGCCAACGGATTGCCGGGCATGCGTGAGTGGCACAGCAGCAGGTGGTACGCGGTGAACCAGCGCAAGGTGGTCAGTGCCCAGGTCGCTTCTTCCTGCGTCTCAAGCATCAGTTCGATGCCCAACCCCGAATCGCCATCTTCGTGCCGCCCTTCCCAGGGGTTGGACAGGCCGGAGCTGACATAGATCCAGTGCCTTCGATCACCGTGCGGAGGGCAGGCATTGACGCCGACATGCAGCCAGCGCGGGTCGATCTGGTCCTGCTTGAAGATGTTGCGCAGCAGATCCATGTCGATCGGATAGATCCCCGGCCCGGTATCGCCGAACAACCGCCGGTACAGCGTCTCCTCCCGATATTCCCAGCTGCGCTCCAGCAGGGTGTCGTCGTCCATGGTGCTCACTCGGCCACCTTGCCGGGCCAGCGGCAGCCGTCTTCCTGCCAGGCCTCGACGTCATCGTGGAAGGTGGTGCGACGTCCGTCGCGGCTACGCTCGTAGCTCAGGTCCAGCACCAGCGCGCCCTGCGTGCTCAGCAGGTAGCGGCCGTTGAGGCGCCCGTTGATGCGCTCTTCCCAGACGCTGTCGAACTGGTAGGGGCGGTCTTCGGCCAGCACCGTGGTCTCCATTGAAACCCGGCGCAGCAGCAGGCGTTCGCGCTGCCCGGCATAGCGAACGTCGGCCTGGCCGTCATCCAGCCAACGCCATTCCAGATGGATGCCGTCATTGCGGCCGCCGCTCAGGCAGCGATGATCCTGCGCGGTGGCCGCCGGGGCGCTCGTGTTGGCCAGAAGCAGCAGGGCGCCCATCGCCGTCGGCCAGGGTTTCATCCGTTCAGCCCCAACCGGATGCCGAACCCCACCAGGAACAGGCCTGCCACACGGCGCAGCGCATCGCTGATTCGCGGGTGCTGGATCAGGCGGCGGCGGGCCAGGTTGCCCACGCCGATCAACATCGAGCAGTAGGCGATGCTGACCACCAGGATGATGCCCGCCAGCGCAGCGAAGGTGGCGATGCCCTGGTGTGCCTTCGGATCGATGAACAACGGCAGGAAGGCCATGTAGAACAGGATCGCCTTCGGGTTGAGCAGGCTGACCAGGATCGCCTGCTGGAAGTAGCGCCCCGGCTGCATGCGGATCGGGCCGGCGTCGCCGCCCTCGTGCTTCGGCGTGCGCAGCAGGCTGATGCCGACCCACACCAGGTAGGCCGCACCCAGGTACTGCACCGCGTGGAACACCAGCGGGTTAGCCTTGAGCAGCGCCGCCACGCCCGCCAACGCCAGCCACATCAGGATCTGATCGCCGACCAGCAGGCCGGCCAGCGCGGTATAGCCACCACGCACGCCGCCACGGCCGGTGGCGGTCAGCAGCGTGAAGGTGCCGGGGCCGGGCAGGGCGAGAAACACCAGCACAGCGACCAGAAACGTCCACAGGTCCTGGATGCCCATCCACGGCATGGCGGCGTTCTCTTGTTACGGGGGGCCGCCATTGTCGGCCAGTGCCGCCGTTGGCGACAGGGGGCGGGTGAGGCCAGTGGGCATGCCAGACAGCAGCGGTTGCAGGTGCTGGCGCAGCTGCGCATGCAGTTGCCGTACCGCGGGCGAGAACTGCTTGCGGTGCGGACATACCAGCTGCAGCGGGATGCTGCTGCCAACACCATCGAGCAGCAGCTGCAGGCGCCCGGCCAGCACGTCCTCGCGCAGGTCCAGCCAGGACTTGTAAGTGATGCCTTCGCCGGCCACGGCCCAGCGTCGCACTACATCGGCGTCGTCGCAGACCAGCGGACCGCGCACCGGAATCACGCTGCGACGCCCGTCGACCTCGAATGACCAGCGATCGTAGGCGCGGCCGTTGAGTTGATAGACCAGGCAATCGTGCTCGCGCAGATCCTCCAGGCAGGTGGGCGTGCCGCGCCGCTGCAGGTAGCCGGGCGAGGCGGCCAGCACGCGTCGATTGCCTTCCAGCAGCGGCAGCGCGACGTAGCTGGCGTCGTCGAAGTGGCCGATGCGGATGGCCACGTCGACCGGGTCGCGGAATACATCGGCCACCTCGTCGGACAGGCGCAGGTGCAGGCGCAGCCGCGGGTGCGCGGCGCGGAAGGCGCTCAGCCAGGGCAGCAGCAGGTTGCGGCCGAGGTCCGAGGGCGCCGACAGCTGCAGGGTGCCGTGCAGCTCGGTGTCCTCGCCCTGCACGCGCGCCTGTCCCTCGCGCAGGGTGGCCAGTACCTCCTGCGCATACGGCAGGTACAGCGCACCCTCGCCGGTGAGGCGCAGGCTGCGGGTGGTGCGCACGAACAGGCGCAGGTCCAGCTCGCGTTCCAGCCGCGCCACCGCCGCGGCGACCTGCCCGGGCAGCAGGTCGGCCTCGCGCGCCGCCTGCGAGAAGCTGCCCAGTGCGGCAGTGCGGACGAACAGCTGCAGATCGTCGAAGCGGATCATCTTCATTGCCAGAGTGAAAGTGCTGCCCGATTCTGCGCCTTTCTGCGGGAGCGCGTGCGGCGCAACCTGTCGCCTCCTTCCCCACTGGACCGCTGCCATGCGCGCCATTGCCTACACCCAAGCCGGCCTGCCGATCGATGATGCCCAGGCCCTGATCGACATCGAACTGGAGCTGCCGCTGCCCGGCCCGCGTGACCTGCGCGTGGCGGTACGCGCGGTGGCGGTGAACCCGGTCGACACCAAGGTCCGTCGCGGCGTGGCCACCGATGGCCCGCGCGTGCTGGGCTGGGATGCGGTCGGCATCGTTGACGCGGTGGGCAGCGAGGTGACCCTGTTCCAGCCCGGCGATGCGGTCTACTACGCCGGCGTCATCGATCGCCCGGGCAGCAACGCCGAGTACCAGCTGGTGGACGAACGCAGCGTCGGCCGCAAGCCGGCCAGTCTGGATGACGCCGCCGCCGCCGCGCTGCCACTGACCGCGATCACCGCCTGGGAGCTGCTGTTCGACCGCCTGAGAATTCCCGAGGGCGGCGGCGAAGGCCAGACCCTGCTGGTGATCGGCGCTGCCGGCGGTGTCGGTTCGATCCTGGTGCAGCTGGCGCGGAAGCTGACGAAACTGACGGTGATCGGCACCGCCTCGCGTCCGGATACCCAGGACTGGGCGTACGCAATGGGCGCACACCATGTGATCGACCACAGCCTGCCGCTGGCCGAGGGCCTGGCGCGGCTCGGCATCAGCGAGGTGCAGCACGTGGCCAGCCTGACCCACTCCGACCAGCACTACGCGCAGATCGTGGAACTGCTGGCGCCGCAGGGCCAGCTGGGGCTGATCGATGATCCCGGCCAGGTCGACGTGATGGCGCTCAAGCGCAAGGCGTTGTCACTGCACTGGGAGTCGATGTTCACCCGGCCGCTGTACAAGACCGCCGACATGCAGCGCCAGCATGACCTGTTGAACCGGGTGGCCGAGCTGATCGACACAGGCGTGCTGCAGACCACCCTGGGCGAGCATTTCGGGCGCGTCGACGCGGCCAACCTGCGGCGTGCCCACGCGCTGCTGGAGAGCCACCGCGCCAAGGGCAAGATCGTGCTGGAAGGCTGGTAAGGCCCGGTCTTTCTGTAGAGCCGAGCCCACGCTCGGCTGTTGTTTGCGGATAACCTTCAGCCGAGCATGGGCTCGGCTCTACAGCGCTTCATCTGCGCATGGCGTGGATCTACCGTGTCGACCCAGGTCGACACCTACCAACAGCGGTGGGAGCCACTCCTCACGCCACACCGTTGTCGACGTACTCGGCGAAACCGGGCTGCTGCCGCAGGCGTTCGAACCAGGCATCTACGTGTGCCAGTACCGGCTTGCTGCCCGGCGTGCTGCGCCAGCGTTGGGTCGACAGCCCGAGCACGATGTCGGCCAGAGTGAAGGTATTGCCCGTCACGTAGCCGTTGGTAGTGGCCAGCTGTGCATCAAGGACGCCCATCAGCCGGTTCCACTGCGCCAGGCTGGCCTCGGCACGGGCGTCATCCGGATAGTCCGGATGCTGGCGCACGCGCGCCATGAACACATGGCGCCATGCGCTGTTGAGGTCGCTGGCCTGCCAGTCCATCCACTGCTCCACCCGGGCCCGGGCCTTTGCTGCATGTGGCAGCAGATCCTCGCGACCGGCGCGTGCGGCCAGGTAGCGGCAGATGCTGTTGGATTCCCACAGCACGAAGTCGCCATCACGCAGCACCGGCACCTGCCGGTTGGGGTTCAGCGTGGCCAGCAGGTCCGGCGAGGGGGCCGGTTCGTGGTGCAGGGGCAGATCCAGCCCCGCGCACAGCCACAGCACTTTACGCACATTGATGGAGGTGGGCTTTCCGTAGAGGACGACCATGGTCCTGACGCAGCAGTTGAGACTCGGCCAGCCTACACTTGCCCCATGCAAACCGAATATCTGCTCATTGGCGGCCTTCTATTGGCCGTGCTCATCCTGCAGCTGGTCGCCCTGCTGCGCCGCCCGCCGCATGACCGCCTGGAACAGGCGGTGCGCGAGGAGGCGCGGGCCGGGCGCAGCGAGCTGCGCGAACAGATCGATGGCTTCGCCCGCGCGCTGACCGATCTGTCCACCCGCACCGACCAGCGCCTCGACCTGCTGCGCGAAGCGCTGGGCGAAGATGCCCGCAAGGCGCGCGCCGAAGCGGCCGAGAGCCAGCAGCGCGGCGCGGCGTTGATGGGACAGCGGCTGCAGGAGCTGCGCGGCCAGCTGGAGACCTTCGGCCAGCAGCAGGAAGCCCGCATCCATGCGTTTGGCCAGCAGCTGCAGGAGCTCACCGGGCGTACCGATACTCAGCTCGGCGCGCTGCGGCAGACCCTGGTGGACGATGCACGCAAGGGCCGCGAGGAGGGCGCGCAGTCGCAGCAGCGCCTGACTGAAAGCCTTGGCCTGCGCCTGCAGGAACTGACCCAGCGCAACGAGCAGCGCATCGCCGAGATGCGCACGACGCTGGAAGAGCAGCTGCGCGCGCTGCAGAGCGACAATGCGCAGAAGCTGGAACAGATGCGCGTGACGGTGGATGAGAAGTTGCAGTCCACCCTGGAAACACGCCTTGGCCAGTCCTTCAAACTGGTCTCGGAGCGCCTGGAGCAGGTGCAGCGCGGCCTCGGCGAGATGCAGCAGCTGGCCACCGGCGTGGGTGACCTCAAGCGCGTGCTGACCAACGTCAAGACGCGCGGCAGCTGGGGTGAAGTACAGCTGGAGAACATCCTCGAGCAGACCCTGATCCAGGAGCAGTACGCGCGCGGGGTGAAGGTACGCCCGGATAGTGGCGAAATGGTCGACATCGCCGTGCGCCTGCCGGGTCGCAGCAGCGATGACACGCCGGTGTGGCTGCCGATCGACTCCAAGTTCCCACGCGAAGACTACGAGCGCCTGCTGGACGCACAGGAGCAGGGTGATGCCGAACTGGTACGCGTGCAGGGTGCGCAGCTGGAGCGTGCGGTGAAGGTGCAGGCCAAGTCGATCTGCGAGAAGTACATCGTGCCGCCGCACACCACCGACTTCGCGGTGATGTTCCTGCCTACCGAAGGCCTGTATGCCGAGGTGATCCGGCGCCCCGGCCTGGTCGATCTGCTGCAGCGCGACCACCGCGTGGTGGTCGCCGGGCCGACCACGATCACCGCACTGCTAAACAGCCTGCAGATGGGCTTCCGCACGCTGGCCATCGAGAAGCGGTCCAGCGAGGTGTGGAGCCTGCTGGGTGCGGTGAAGACCGAGTTCGGCAAGTTCGGTGATGTACTGGACAACGTGAAGGCCAAGCTGGACCAGGCCAGCAAGCAGATCGACCAGACCGGGGTGCGCACCCGCGCGATCGCCCGCAAGCTGAGGGATGTCGAGTCGCTGCCGGTTGAGCAGAGCCGCCAGTTGCTGCCGGACGCGCTGCCAGCAGAGGAAGGCAGTGACGGCGACGAGGCCTGAGCCACGCTGACACGCCGCCTGCATCGCCGATGCGTATGCTGGCGGCCTGTCCGCCTCGATCAGGTATCGTCATGCGCCTGCGCCGCTTCACCAGCCTTGCCCTGACCGCGCTGCTTGCCGCCTGCAGCAGCGCACCACCGGCTGCCGATACGACCGCGGCACCTGCCGCAGCCATCAGCCCTGAAGCGGCCGAGGCGTATCGCGAAGCGCGCGACGTCGACTGCCAGGCCGCCGGTGGCAGCCTGCAGCGGCTGGGCCGGCTGCAGCGCGAGCAGTGCGTGATTCCCTATGCCGATGCCGGCAAGGCCTGCAGCCGCAAAAGCGACTGCACGGGCCAGTGCCTGGCCGGTCCCGAGGTGGCCGCTGGCAGCGCCGCTACCGGTACCTGCCAGCGCGATGTGCGCCAGAACTTCGGCTGCCGCCAGCGCATTGATGACGGCAAGGCGCAGGGCACGATCTGCGTGGACTGATCGTAGTGCCGGCCGCTGGCCGGCAACCGCATGAACCCTTGCGAACGGTCGCACGATTGCCGGCCAGCGGCCGGCACTACCGCCATCGCGCGGCGCTATGCTGGTGGGCCATTCCCCGCTGTTGCCGGAGCCCCCGCGTGAGCACCCCGATCCAGGACATTTCCCTCACCACCATCGACGGCCAGCCGTCCTCGCTTGCCGACTACCAGGGCAAGGTACTGCTGCTGGTCAACGTCGCCTCCAAGTGCGGCCTGACCCCGCAGTACGAAGGCCTGCAGGCGCTGTATGCGGAAAAGCACGCGCAGGGTCTGGAAGTACTGGGCTTCCCCGCCAACAACTTCCTCGGCCAGGAGCCGGGCAGCGAGGCGGAGATCCAGCAGTTCTGCCAGCTCACCTACGACGTCAGCTTCCCGATGTTCTCCAAGATCAGCGTGGCCGGTGACGATACCCATCCGCTGTACCAGCAGCTGACCGCCGCCCAGCCGCAGTCGATCGGCGAAGGCCCGCTGCGTGAGCGCCTGGCCAGCAAGGAGATCCCGATCCACGCAGCACCGGCGGTGCTGTGGAACTTCGAGAAGTTCCTGGTTGGCCGCGACGGCAAGGTCATCGCGCGTTTCGCCCCGGACGTGGCTGCCGATGACGCGCGCCTGCGCGAGGCCATCGAGGCAGCGCTGGCAGCCTGAGGAAAGCGTGCCAACCAAGGTTGGCACCTACCGGAAAAGAAAAACCCCGCCGAGGCGGGGTTTTTCATGCGCTGCAGACCGGACTCAGTGCGTCCACTGCGGCATCGGCATCGCATCGACCGGGATCGGCGAATTGGCATCGTCGTGGCCACGGTCGCGCTTGCTGCGCAGATCGTTCTCGATCTGGTAGTTGCGGCGCTGCATCCACGCATCGCGTACCAGCGAGTACTCGTCCACGGCGGTGTCACGCAGGTCGTCGATTGCCAGCAGCTGCGCGCGGGTATCGACCAGCTGCATGCCCTGCAGGCCGATGCGGATCTTGTCCTCTTCGATGCGGCGGATCGGTGACAGCGGAATGTCACCGGCCAGGCCGAACACATCGCGCACGGTGCGAGGGCCGAAGAACGGCAGTTCCACGTAACGCGAACGACGCCAGCCCCAGGCACCCAGGGTCTGCCCGAAGTCCTCATTGCGACGCGGCACCATCGCCTTGCTGGCCGGATCGAACAGGCCGCCGATACCCAGCGTGCTGTTCATCAGGAAGCGGCCGAGGCTGTCCCACGCATCGGCACCGCGGCCCTGCAGCAGCTGGTTGGTGATGGTCACCGGTGCGCGCAGGTTGCTGAAGAAGTTGCTGACGCCGGTGCGGGCGAAGCGCGGCACCACGTGGGTGTAGGCCGTGGCCAGCGGGCGGGCGATGCCACGGTCAACCGCGTTGTTGAACGTGTGCACCTTGCGGTTGAACGGTTCCCACGGATCGTAGGCTGCCGCGCTGCCAGTGTTGCCGGCACCGCCGTAGAGGGCATCGAAGTCGTCGTCACCACCGGGGGCGGTCGCCGCCGCGGCCCTGGCCGCATCGGTGTCGGCGCTGCGGGCCGGTGCGGATGGCGGCGTGGCCGACGCAGGTGCGGCAACCACGGCTGTTGCCGGTGCGGCATCGACCGTAGCGGTATCGGCGGTGGCGGCAGAGGCCTCGGCGATGGTGCTGGCCGGGACCACGGTGCTGGCTGCGGGCGCATCGCTGCGTGCGGGCTTGCCGGCGCAGGCGGTCAGGGCGGTGGCCAGGACGATCAGGGGGAAAGTGCGTACGACGTTCATGTCAGCTCGCAGCAGAAGTAGCGTTGAAATCCAGGTCGGGCGACAGCCGGTAGGCTGCGCTCAGCTCGTTGTAGCCGGCCGGCGCGCCGGAGACTGCCAGCGGGTGACCGCTCTTGCGCGCACGTGCGGCCAGCTCGGCCAGCAGCGCCAGGCCGGCGCTGTCCACGCGTTCGACCTCACCCAGCTCCAGCCGTGACAGCTTTGCCGGCAGGGCCTGCAGCTGCGGCCACAGTGCGATCACCGCGGCACGGTCGAGCACCCCGCGCAGGCGCAGGGTGTCGCCTTCCAGCAGCGCCAGTGCGTTACTTGCCATTGCCCGCGGGCCCGGCCTGCATGCTGCCGCTGTGCAGTTCGTTGGCCACCTGCTTGATGCCCTTCTGGCGCAGCGGGGTGTCGAACTGGTTGCGGAAGGTCTGCACGTAGGAAATGCCTTCGATGTTGACGTCGAAGATCTTCCACTGGCCGTTCACGTTGCGCATCCAGTACTCGACCGGGGTCGGTTCGTTGCCGGCGCGCACCAGTTCGGTGCTCACGCGCACGCCACGATTGCCCGGCAGCGGGCTTTCACCCTTCAGGCGGAAGCTCGGCTTGCCCTGGATGTTGAGCAGGGTGGAGCCGTAGCGCTGCAT
Source organism: Stenotrophomonas mexicanensis (assembly GCF_032911605.1). NCBI lineage: Bacteria > Pseudomonadati > Pseudomonadota > Gammaproteobacteria > Lysobacterales > Lysobacteraceae > Stenotrophomonas > Stenotrophomonas mexicanensis. The sequence goes on along the minus strand of NZ_JAWJTG010000004.1, from coordinate 33,762 downwards.
CAGGCTGTCGGCCATGGCATCGGCGAACAGCTTGATGTCGGCGTCGGAGGCGCCGCGGGCGTGCGGGCCCAGCACCAGGCGCGCGGCGTAGTCGCGGTCGAAGGTGCGGGTCAGCTCGCTGTCGATGTAGCTGCGCAGGCTGGCCGGGTTGCTGGTGAACTCGCTCTTGCGCTGCTGCAGCGTGGACAGGATGCGGCTGCTGGCATCGATCACCACCTTGCCGGCCTGGCTCTGCGTTGCGGCAGCGGCAGGCGCAGCGGCCTGGGCCTGGGCCAGGAACGGGGTGGCCGCCAGCAGCGCCGAGGCGAGCAGGGCCGGGATCAGTTTCATCTTCATGGTTGCGGTTCCGTTGCAGGCGCCTGCGCGCCATCGTTGGGCTTCTGAGCAGCGCCGCCACCGGCACCGCCACTGAACATGTACTTGCCGACCAGCTGGATCAGGTCCACCGCCGGCTGGGTGAAGACGATCTCGTCACCGGCCTTCAGCACGTCCGGATCACCGCCCGGCTGCAGACCGATATAGCTCTCGCCGAGCAAACCGCTGGTGAAGATGCCGGCCGAGGTGTCCGCCGGCAGGTCCTTGACCTTGCTGTCCATGCGCAGGGTGACGATCGATTCGAACTTCACCGGGTCCAGGTCGATCGAAGCGACCTGGCCGACAGTGACCCCGCCGATCTTCACCGGCGCCTGCTTGCGCAGCTGGCCGACCTGGGAGAAGCGTGCCTTCAGGTCGTAGCCTTCGCTGCCCCAGCTCCAGCGCTGGTTGGTCGAGGCCACGGCCAGCACCATCAGCGAGGCCAGGGCCAGCAGCAGGAAGGCGCCGACGGAAAATTCGAGTCTGGGACCGCGGATGGCCATGTGGATTACCTGATCGAGTCGTTGTGGCCGCGCGCGCCTGCGCACCGCCGGTGGAGGGGTTAGGTGAACAACATTGCCGACAGCACGAAGTTGAACATCAGCACCAGCAGTGAAGCGTTGACCACCGCACGGGTGGTCGCCACCGAAGTGCCTTCAATGGTCGGCTCGGCGTGGAAACCCACATAGGCGGCAACCAGCGCGGCAGTGCCGCCGAAGATCGCCGACTTCAGCATTGCCACGCCGAAGTCGTCCCAGAAGTCCACGCTGTTGCGCAGCGCCGACCAGAACACGCCGTTGTCCAGGCCCAGCACGTGCACCGCTTCGAAGTAGCTGGCACTGATTGCAAGCGAACAGAAGATGCCGGTCAGCAGCGGCACGGTCAGCACCGCCGCCCAGAAGCGCGGCGCCACCGCCTTGGCCACCGGGTCGATCGCCATCAGCTCCAGCGCCTTGATCTGGTCGGTGGCACGCATCAGGCCCAGTTCGGCGGCGATCGAGCTGCCAGCGCGGCCAATGAACAGCAGCGCGGTCAGCACCGGTGCCAGTTCGCGGTACAGCGACAGGCCGAGCAGGGTCGACAGTGCGTCGGCCGCACCGAAGGTGGTCAGCGTGCGGTAGCCCTGCAGGGTCAGCACCAGGCCGACGAAGGCACCGCCGACGGCGATGATCGGCAGCGAGCGCGCACCGATCTTGTAGATCTCGCGGGTCAACTCGGCCAGGAAATCACGGGTCGGCAGCGAACCGCGCAGCACGGTCAGCGAGAACAGGCCGGCACGACCCAGCGAGCGGGTGGCTTGAACGAACGGCATCAGGCGACCCTCGCGCGTGGCGCGGCATCGAACGGGATGGGGCCATCGGGCTGGCCGTGCAGGAACTGCCGCAGCAGCGGGTCCTGGCTGGACTGCAGTGCCTCGGGCGTGCCCTGGAACACGATGCCGCCATTGGCGATCGCGATCACCTGGTCGCAGATCGGCAGGGTCTCGTGCACGTGGTGGCTGACGATGATGCTGGTCAGGCCCAGGCTGTGGTTGAGGCGCTGGATCAGGCTCATGATCACCCCCGAGGCGATCGGGTCCAGCCCGGTCAGCGGCTCGTCGTAGATCATCAGTGGTGGGTCCAGTGCCAGCGCGCGGGCCAGCGCCACGCGGCGCGCCATGCCGCCGGACAGCTCACGCGGCCAGGCATCGGCGGCGGCCAGCAGGCCCACCGCATGCAGTTTCATCTGCACCAGCCGGCGCAGTACCGCAGTGGGCAGGCGGGTGTGGGTGCGCAGCGGCAGCGCCACGTTCTCGGCCACGGTGAGGTCGGTCAGCAGGCCATTGCCCTGCAGCAGCACGCCCACGCTCTTGCGCATTTCCAGCAGCGCGCCGCTGTCATGCGGAATCGGCTTGCCGAACAGGGTGACCTCGCCGGCGACCGGGCGCAGTTCGCCGGTCAGCGCCGCCAGCAGGGTCGACTTGCCGCTGCCGGACGGACCCAGAACGGCGGTGATGCTGCCCTTGGGCACCTGCAGCGACACGTCGCGCAGGATCGTGCGTCCGCTCCGGTCGATGCGGACGTTGGATAACTGCACCAGACTGGAGGTGGAAGCCGACATGGGCACCATTAACGTTTTTTAGACATCGAAGGATCGGGCCCGTCGGCTGAACATAAGCAGACTGGACGGTGCAGTATTGTTGCACGACAAGCCTCGGCGGAGGCCGGGACAATCGGCCGGCGTCCCGGAACAATCCGTACCGCTGGCGGCCCAACCATTGAATACTGCCTGCTGTCCTGCACACTGTGCATGATGAGTGACCCAGGCAGCGATTTCCGCCTCTACCATTCCAACTCCCTGGACGTGCTGGCCGCGCTGCTGGCGCGCAATGTGCGGGCGCCCGTTCCTGGCCAGCCGCTGCTGGCACCGGAAGTGGTGCTGATCCCGCAGGTAGCGATGCGGCGTTGGCTGCAAGCGACACTGGCCGCCGAGTTCGGTGTGGCTGCGAACCTCGAATTCCTCACCCCGGGTGAGTTCGTGGCGCGCGCGCTGAAGGCCAACATCAGCGGCGAGCAGGACGACCTGGACGCGGCCGGCCTGCATTGGAAGCTGTACCAGGCCCTGCGCGACCCGGCGTTGCTGGCGCAGCCACCGATGCGCGCGCTGCAGTCCTATCTTGCCGGCGATGACGCATTGAAGCCGTGGGCGCTGGCTGGCGAGCTGGCCTCGGTGTTCGAGAAGTACCAGGCGTGGCGCCGCGACTGGCTGCTGCGTTGGGCGGACGGTGCCGATCCGTCCGATCCGCAGGCGATCCTGTGGCGCACCATCACCCACGGCCACGACTACCGCGCGCGCCGCATCCAGGAATACCTGGACCGTTTCGAAGGGGCCGGCCAACCCTTGCCGAAGGGCTTGCCACCGCGCATGTCTGCGTTCGCGACGCTCAACATCTCGCCCGATGTGCTGCGGGTGATGGCCACCCAGGCACGTGTTGGCGAGCTGCATTTCTATATGCCCACCCCGGTGCAGTCGTACTGGGGCGATCTGCAGACCCTGGCCGAGCGCCTGCGCAGCGGCGCGCCCGATCCCTTCGGCGAAGCAGCCGGCGAAAACCGCCTGCTGGAAGCCTGGGGCGCGGCCGGGCGCGACTTCATGGCGGTGCTGGGCAGTTACGAGGTGGTGCATCCGGCCGGCGAAATCGCCGCCTATTCCGATCCGGAGGACGACACCCGGCCGACCCTGGACGAAGGCGGCCTGTCCGACAGCCTGCTGCATCGCCTGCAGCGTGACCTGTTCCACCGCCGCGCACTGCCCTCGGGTGAGCTGCGTGACGGGCTTCGCAGCGACGACCCCAGCCTGCAGGTACACGCCTGCCATACCCGCCTGCGCGAGTTGCAGGTGCTGCACGACCAGCTGCGCAGCCTGCTGCAGGACCCGCGCTTCGACCCGCCGCTGCAGGCGCGCGAGATCGCGGTGCTGGCGCCGGACATCGATCCCTACGTGCCGTACCTGGAAGCGGTGTTCGGCGGCCGTGGTGGCGAGGAGGAGCACATCCCCTATGCGCTGGCCGACAGCAGCCCGCTGGCCGGTGAACCGCTGGCTGATGTGTTCGTGCACCTGCTGGGCCTGCCGGTCTCGCGCTTTGGCCTGAATGAAGTGCTGGACCTGCTGGCCAGCGCGCCGCTGGCCGAAGCGGCCGGGCTGGAAGCGGTGGACTTCGACCGCCTGCATGGCTGGCTGCAGCAGGCCGGTGCACGCTGGGGCCTGGATGCGAAGCACCGCCACCAGCACCAGGCGCCGGCGGACGACGCCTACACCTGGCAGTTCGCGCTGGATCGCCTGGTGCTCGGCCATGCCACCGGCAGCGAGGCCGACCTGGCCGGTGTCGCACCGTGGATCGAACTGGAAGGCGGCGCGCTGGACGCGCTGGACCGGCTGCTGCGCCTGCTGCGCGTGCTGGCCATCTACCAGCGTCGCCTCGGCGAGCTGCTGACCCCGGCGCAATGGCGACAGCGCCTGCTGTCGTTGCTGGATGCACTGCTGCCCTCCGCGCCGAGTTCACCCAACAGCCAGCGCGCGCTGGAGCGCCTGCGCAAGCTGCTCAACCAGTTCGCCGAGGATGCTGCCAAGGCCGGCTTCGCGGAAGGTGTGCCGCCGGAGGTGGTGCGTGCGCACTTCGCCGGCGCGCTGGGCGAGGCCGATACGCGCGCACCGCTGCTGACCGGTGGCATCAGTTTCGGCCGCATGGTGCCGATGCGCCTGCTGCCGTTCCGGGTGATCTGCGTGCTGGGCCTCAATGATGGCGATTTCCCGCGCCGTGACCCGGCGGCCGGTCTCAACCAGCTCACCGCCGAACTGGACACGCCGCGCCGCCGACCGGGCGACCGCTCCACCCGCGAAGACGACCGTTTCCTGTTCCTGCAGCTGTTCGCCGCCGCGCAGGAGGTGTTCTACCTCAGCTACCTCGGTGCCGATCCGCGCGATGGCAGCGTGCGCGAGCCGTCGGTGCTGGTCAGTGAACTGATCGATGCCGCCGCTGCGTATCACCTCGATCCGTCTGCGACGGTCCGCGACTTCACCGTGCGCCATGCCTTGCAGCCGTTCTCGCCCGCCGCGTTCGGTGACGGCGACCCACGCCGCTTCAGCTATCGCCGCCAGTGGCATCCGGCGGCCGGTCGCCTCACCGGCCAGCGCGGTGGACTGCAGCCCTGGTTCGACGCACCGCTGCCGCCGCCGCTCGATGACGCAGTGGAGGACGAGGTCGCGCTCGATACCCTGCGCCGTTTCCTGTGCGACCCGGCCGGACAGTTCCTCGCACAGTCGCTGGGCCTGCGCCTGGCCGACGATGTCGAGGAGGTCGATGACCTGGAACCGCTGGTGCTGTCATCGCGCGGCCCGGAAAAGCGCAGCGTGCAGGCGGCGGTGGTGCGTGCCACGCTCAGCGGCGATACCGAGCCGTTGTACCCGCGGCTGCGCGCGCGCGGCCTGCTGCCGTCCGGCCCATTGGGCGAGCGCCAGTTCGAGGGGGAGCAGTTGAAGACGCGCCCGTATGCCAGTGCGTTGCTGGGCTGGATGCAAGGCGAACCGCTGGAAAGCCGTCGCTACGAAGTGGACATCGACGGCGTGCGCCTGCATGGCCGCGTGGCCGATCGGCATCCCGAGGGCTTGGTGCGCCTGCGCGCCGGTACCCTCAATGGCAATGCAGTGATCCGCCAGGGCCTGGACTGGCTGCTGGCCAACGCCGCCGGCGATGCGTTGCCGCTGGTGCAGTTCCACGATGGCGGTGACGCCGGTCCCGGCCCGCATGTGCTGCCAGCACTGAGCGCCCCCGCTGCACGCGCCGCGCTGCGTGCGCTGCTGCAATTGCGCCAGCGCGGCCTGCGTGAGCCGCTGCGCTTTGCCCCGTACACCGGCTGGGTGCTGTACAACGCGCCGGCAGAAAAACAGCGCAGCGAAGGCTGGAAGCAGTGGCATGGCAGCGACCGCAGCTGGGGTGAATCCAGCAGCGACGCCTGGCAGCTGCTGCTGCGCGGTGCCGACCCGTTTGCCACCGATGCCAGCTATGCCGAGCTGCTGCGCAACAGCCAGGTGGTCTTCAGCGCGGTGCGCGAAGGCCGCACTCTCGGTACCGAAGCACGCCAGGAGGGCAACGCATGAACACCGCCATCGCAGACAAGGAAACCCAGCGTATGGCGGGCGATCCCTACCTGGCCCTGCCGCTGGACGGCATCCGCCTGATTGAAGCCAGCGCAGGCACCGGCAAGACCTTCACCCTGGCCACGTTGTTCACCCGCTTGGTGGTGGAGCAGGGCCTGCGTATCGGCCAGATCCTGGCAGTGACCTTCACCGATGCCGCCACCCAGGAACTGCGCAAGCGCATCCGCGAGCGCCTGGCGCTGGCCGCGCGCCTGGTCGATCTGGAACCGGCCGAGGGCGAAGCGCCAGACCTGCGGTTGACCCGCGAGGTACTGCAGCGCCATCTACAGGGCGGAACCGAGAGCGCGGTCGCACTGAAACGCCGCCTGCAGGTGGCTGCCGACGAGATCGATCTGGCGTCCATCTTCACCATCCACGGCTTCTGCACCCGCGTGCTGCGCGAGCATGCACTGGAAAGCGGCCATACCTTTGATCCGCCGGAACTGCTGGCCAGCGATCGTGAACTGCTGGAGGAGCTGGCCGCTGATCTGTGGCGCGTGCATGCCAATGACCCGGCCACATTGGAGCCGCTGACCTGGCTGTGGTCCAACCCGGACGCGCTGGCCGCCGATCTGCGCGCGCTGCTGGGCACGCCGCCCCTGCACCCGTTGCCACAGCCGGTGACGCTGGCTGATCCACACCCGGCGCTGCAGAGCGCGGCCGAGGCACTGTCCGCAAGCGTGCGCGAGCATGGCGAGCAGTTCTTCATCGACCTCTGCGATGCGGTCGACAACAAGTGGATCAACGGCGTGTCCTACAAGCTGGGCTGGCTGCATCCGCTGGGCCGGCAGATGATGGCCTGGGCCGAGCGCGGCGACCCGCGCGAGCTGCTGGTCAGCGAGCGCCTGCCGGCGCTGCTGCCGGCGGTGCTGGCCGACAAGACCAACAAAAAGTTCCCCGACCGCACGCCATCGTCGCCATTGCAGGCGCCGTTGGCGCGCTATGTCGCGCTGCTGGCCGAACGCGATGCCTGGTTGCGTGGTACCGCGTTGAACTTCCTGCACGCGCTTCGCGCCGAAGCCATGCAACGCCTGCAGGCGCTGAAGCGCACGCGCCGGGTACAGACCTACGACGATCTGATCGATGGCGTAGCGCTCGCCCTGGAAGGCCCGCAACGGCTGACACTGGTGAAACAACTGCGTGCGCAGTACCGCATCGCGCTGGTCGATGAATTCCAGGACACCGACGATCGCCAGTGGGGCATCTTCCACACCGTGTTCGGCGATTCGCCGGAGGTGCGTGAACTCGGCCTGCCACCGGCGCTGTTCCTGATCGGCGACCCCAAGCAGGCGATCTACGGCTTCCGCGGCGGTGATATCCACACCTACCTGAAGGCCAAGCAGGTGGCGCAGCAGGCGCCGGTGCTGGACCAGAACTTCCGCTCGCGCCCGGCGGTGCTGCGCGCGCTGCAGGCGCTGTACGACAACGGTGGCGAAGACGCCTTCCTCGAACGCGACATCCAGTTCGAGCCGGTGCGCCCCGGTAGCGTGCGCATCGACGAGGACTACCAGCGTGATGGCCATGCCGCCACGGCACTCACCCTGCGCGTGCTGCGCAGTGGCGGTGACAAGGCGATGAGTGCGGACGCCTCGCGTGATGCCGCGACCCAGGCCTGCGTGGCTGCGATTCACCAGATCCTGGTCGAGGCGCGTGCAGGCAATGCCGTGTTGCGTGGGCGCCCGGTTCAACCCGGTGATATCGCGGTGCTGGTGCGCTCGCATCGCGAGGCCACGCTGGTGCAGCGCGCGCTGGCAGCGGTCGGCATTCCCGCCGTGGCGGCCGGCAAGCAGAGCCTGTTTTCCACCCCTGAAGCGCGTGATCTTCGTGCGCTGCTGCTGGCGCTGCTGCAACCGGCTGACGAAGGCCGCCTGCGTGCGGTGCTGGCCACCGTGCTGCTTGGCCAGCGGGCAAGTGCGATCGCCGCGATGGAGCGCGAGGGCGACCTGCAACGCGAGTTCCAGGCACAGCTGCTGAACTGGCGTGAGCGCTGGCAGCGCGGCGGACCGTTCGCAGTGATCGCCGACGTCTGTGCCGCACAGGGCGAACGCTTGCTGGCGCTGATCGATGGCGAGCGCCGCCTGACCAACTACCTGCAGCTGGGCGAACTGCTGCAGGAAGCCTCGGCGCAGGCGCTCGGCATGCACGGCCTGCTGGACTGGCTGCAGGGCCAGATGGCCAGCGCCGACCAGGATGACGAGCAGCAGCTGCTGCGCCTGGAATCGGATGCGCGCCGCGTACAGATCATCACCCTTCACAAGAGCAAGGGCCTGGAGTATCCGCTGGTGTTCCTGCCCTTCGTCGGCATCGACGGCGGCGCACCGAACACCGCCTCGCACTGCACGGTGCACGTCGGTGGCCAGCGCCAGCTGCATTGGAAACTGGACAAGGACGAGGCCTGGGAAGCGGCCAGCAACCAACGTGAGCGCGAGCAGCGGGCCGAGGATGCGCGCCTGCTGTATGTGGGACTGACCCGTGCCGAGCATGCGCTGTGGATCGCCGTGGGTGATCTGGCCGGGCTCGGCAGGACGCGGCTGGCGCCGCTGCTGGGTGACCTGCAGGCGCTGCGCGCGCATGCCGACGTGCACATCGATGACAGTGAGGCACCGGCCGCGCTGCCGCAGCTGGCGGCTGAAGTGGAGGGTGACCTTCCGGCGGTGCGTGCCCTGACCCGGCGCGTACCGCACGACTGGTGGGTGTACAGCTTCACCCAGCTGGCCCACGCAGATGCTGGTGTTGGCAACGATATCGAAGCGGCGGCCACCGAGTTGCCGGCACCGGCGGCCGACGAACCGGCCGGCCCGGAACTGCCGCTGGAACCGGCGCTGCCCGAACCCACCGTGGCCGCCGAAGACAGCACACCGGTCGACCCGCGCTTCATGGGCAGTCGCTTCGGCAACGTGCTGCACGAAGCGATGGAGAACGTCGACTTCGCCGCATGGGGTGACTGGCAGCCAGGTCTGCAAGCCCCTGAGGGCCAGGCCGAGGTGCTGCGCAAGGCGCTGCACGACGAAGGCTATGCCGATGTCGACCTGGACGATGGCGTGGCGGTGCTGGTGCCGCTGGTGGGCCACACGCTCACCGTGCCGCTGCCCGAAGGCGGTGCGCTGCACAGCCTGGGTGAAGGCGAGCGTCGCGCGGAAATCGACTTCCATTTCGCCATCGAGCCGACCACGGTGCCGGCGCTGCTGCAGGTGCTGCATGCGCACGGTGTTTCCAGCACGCGACGCGGCTTCGGCCAGCGCCGCCGGTTGGAAGGGCTGATGACCGGCATGATCGACCTGACCTATGTGCGCGACGGGCGCTGGTACGTGCTCGACTACAAGTCCAACCGCCTGCCCGGTTACAGCCGGGACCTGCTGGCCATTGCCATGCGCCACAGCGAGTACGACCTGCAGGCGCTGATCTACACCGTGGCCCTGCATCGCTGGCTGCGTTTCCGCCTGGGTGCGGCCTACGACTACGAGCGCGACATGGGTGGCATCCGCTACCTGTTCTGTCGCGGCCTGGATGCCGCCGGCAACGGTGTGCATGTGGACCGCTTCCCGTTGGCGCTGGTGGATGCGCTGGATGCATTGTTCGCCGGTGGCGAGCAGGCCCAGGCCGAACTGGCCGCGCGTGCGCGTGGAGCCAGCGCATGAGCCTGCTGAAGGAACTGCACCAGAAGGGCCAGCTGCGCACCCTCGACCATGCACTGGCGACCAGCCTGCAGCGGCTGCGTGACGACACCCCGGAAAGCGTGGCGCTGGCGGCCGCGTTGGCCTCGCTGGCGGTGTCGCAGGGCCACGCTGCGTTCGATCCGGCACAACCGCAGCGGTTGCTGGAAGGCGTGCCCGAGTGGCCTGCCGCGCAGGACTGGCTGGCGCAGCTGCGCGCATCGCCGTGGGTGGCGACGCCGGAGCAGGCCGATGCCATCGCCGAGGATGCACCGCTGGTGCTGGAAAACGGGCTGCTCTACCTGCGCCGCTATCGCGAGTACGAGCGCCAGCTGGCGGCCGGCCTGCAGCGCATTGGTCGGCATCCGCTGCCGGCACCGGACATGGCCGCGCTGGCACCGCTGTTCGCGCAGCTGTTCCCGCAAGCATCGGGCAGCGAGGATCACCAGGCACGCGCCGCCGGCGTGACACTGCGCCATCCGCTGGCGCTGGTCACCGGCGGCCCCGGCACCGGCAAGACCACCACCATCGCGCGCCTGTTGCTGCTGCTGGCGGCGCAGGCCCGGCACGCCGGCCAGCCGCTGCCTGAGGTGGCATTGGCCGCGCCTACCGGTCGCGCCGCCGAGCGCATGGCCGAGAGCCTGCGCGTGGCTGTGCAACGCCTGCAGGAACAAGGGCTGGACCCGGCGCTGTGCGCGGCGCTGCCCAGTACCGGCACCACTCTGCATCGCCTGCTCGGCGTGATTCCCGATTCACCGCGCTTCCGCCACCACGCCGACAATCCGCTGCCGGTGGATGTGGTCGTGGTCGACGAAGCCTCGATGATCGATCTACCGATGATGGCCAAGCTGGTCGACGCGATCGCCAGCGGCACCCGGCTGATCCTGCTCGGCGATCCCGATCAGTTGCCCTCGGTCGAGGCCGGCGACGTGCTCAGTGCGATCCTGCGTGCCAGCGGTGACGGCATCGGCACCCGCGCCGATGACGCCCAAGCGCTGCACGGCCTGCTGGCGCCGGCCACCTTGCAGCCACAGGCCGCACCACGCGCCTTCGCCGGCCGCCGCGTGCAGCTGCAGCGCGGTTACCGGCAGAGCGATGCACTGGACCTGGCACCGCTGGCGCATGCCGTGCGCGAAGGCGACAGCAGCACCGCGCTGCAGCTGCTGCGCAGTGGTGAACTGGCCGGCGTGCATTTCCACGAAGGCGAAGCCGATCCGCTGCGTGGCCAGCGCGAGCACCTGCTGGGCCACTGGCGCGCGCTGGCCGACGCCGCCGATCCGGTACTTGCCCTGCAGCAGGCCGGACGCCTGCGCGTGCTGACCGCACTGCGCGAAGGCCCGCAGGGCGCGCGCGGGCTCAACAGCCGCATCGAACAGCTGCTGGCCGGCAACACCCCCGGCTACTTCCAGGGTCGCCTGCTGCTGGTCACCGAGAACAGCTACCGTCATCGCCTGTTCAACGGCGATATCGGTATCTGCCTGCGCGATGGCAGCGGCGCGATGGTGGCCTGGTTCCCCGGAGACAGCGTCGACCAGCCACGCGCCTTCCACCCGGCCGCACTGCCCGCGCACGAAAGCGCCTTCGCGATGACCGTGCACAAGGCACAGGGTTCGGAGTTCGATGAAGTGTGGTTGCAGCTGCCGCGCCAGGACAGCCGCGTACTGTCGCGCGAACTGGTCTACACCGGCCTGACCCGTGCCCGCCAGGTGCTGCATGTGGCCGGCAGCGCGGACGTGCTGCAGGCGGCGTTGAAGCGCCATGCCAGCCGGTTGGGTGGCCTGGCCTGGCGGCTGGGTGTGGAAGAAGTGGCCGAAGCACCGGCGCACATCGAACAGCTCACCGTGCAGGGCACGTTGTTCTGAAACGGGCGCGATGCGCCCCCTGTAGAGTCGAGCCATGCTCGACTGCGCTGCAATAATGCAGTGCCGAGCCATGCTCGGCTGATGGGCCATGGAGTCGAGCATGGCTCGACTCTACAAAAGCGCGTTCTGATCGCTTCGGCGTTCATCCACGCATGGCGTGGATCTACGCGATCAGTACCAGGCCATCCGGAAACACGATGGCTGCTTCATCAGCACTCACGTCGAAGAAGCCCACGCCGTGCTTCTCGGCCAGGTCCTGCACGCGGCCGTGCGCGCGCTCGGCCACCGAATAGGCGAACGCGCCGTAGATCACCTGACTACCGATGCTGTACTCGGTCACCTCAGCACGATCATCGTCGTCATTGCTCAACGGCCCGTTCATTGGCGGAAATTCCTGTGCCATCTCCGCGAACCACGCCTGCAGCGCCGGGCTGCTCACCGCCGGGTCGTCGTACTCGTGGCGCTCGTTCCACTGCGTCTGCTTCTCGAACCAAGCGATGAAGGCCGCCGCTTCACGCGGGGCGGCGCTGGCCTCGAACACCATCATGTCGTAACTCATTGAACCGTCCTGTTGCAGCGCCAGGGTCGGATCCCTCTCCGCAGGAGAGGGCTCTGACCCCTGCGCGGAGTCTGTGGACGCACAGGGTAGCGCGCTACGGCTGCGTCGCTGTGCGCATCGCCAACCCCGGCGCCAATGCCTTCGCCTCCGGGAACAGCGCGAAGCGCAGGCCGATCAGGCCCATCAGGGCTTCATCGCGGGCCTTGCAGGCGGCCACACTGCCGACCCGGCCCAGCGAGGTATCCAGCCGCTCCCGCAGCGCCTCGGCCGCCACAATCGGTTTGTGCGCGGCGATCTGACGGCGGTAATGCACGGCGATTTCTTCCAGGATGTGCTCGACCGCTTCGCGGCTGCGTTCGGGCAGTTCCAGCCGTGCGCGACGCAGCTGCAGGATGTTCAGGCCGATGCGCGCTTCGTTGAGCATGTCCACCGAGGCGATGTCGCTGCCCTCTGGCGTCGCCGCCAGGCGCGGCGCGAGCAGGCCCAGCAGGTCGAGCATGCGTGCGGCGAAGCGCTGGCGGTCCTGCTGGCCACGGCCTTCGGCGGCTTCGGCCAGCGTGGTCCAGCCCTGCCGCACCAGGCGGCGCGCGGTCCACTCGGCACCTACCGAACGGAACAGGCGGGTCATCACCACCGCAAAGCCAATGCCGATGAACATCGCAATCGACGAGTTGAGGAAGGTCTGGATGTTGGCGCTGTAGGTGTTCTGCAGGCTCAGCAGTGCGGCCAGGTTCACCGTCAACGGCAACGCGAACAGCGCGCTCTTGGGGTGGTGCAGCATCAAGCCCAGCGGCAGGAACGCCACCGCCAGCACCAATGCCAGCAGGCCGAAGTCGTGCACCGCCGGGAACACACCGAACAGGTACACACCGGCCACCACCGAGGCGACCATCGCCCACACCAGGAACGACACCATGCTCGGTGCCGGGTCGTCCTGTGCAGCGAAGAATGCAGCGGTCACCGCGGCCATCATCGCGCCGTTGCCACCACCTTCCCAACCCAGCGCGATCCACAGCACGCAATAGCTCATCAGCGCCACGCCGGCACTGAGCGCGGAGAACAGCGCCATGCCGTAGTCGACGTGCTTGTCGGCGGCCACGCGTTCGGTGCGGATGCGGTAGTGCGCGCGGTCCAGCGGCGCGGTGCCGTGGTCGATCGCGTGCTGCAGCGTGCGGCAGTCCTGCCACAGGTCCACCAGTTCCTCCAGGCGCAGCAGCAGGCTGGCCAGCTGCAGATGCTGCAGGTCGCGGTCCACCTGCGGCTTCAGTGCGCTGATGCGCGCGCGCAGGCGGGCGTACTCGCTGGCGTTGGTCGGCCCGTCCAGCCAGTCGTGGATGTCATCGACCAGCGCCGGCAGGCCTTCGGGCAGGGCGTGGCCATCGCTGCGCAGCGCGCTCAGGCGGTCGGCAATCGAGGACAGCACCGGCAACAGCAGCAGCATGCGCTCGCGCAGGCGCTCCATCGACACCGCCGAACCGGCATGGCGCGGATCATCACGGCGCAGGAATTCGATCAGCGCCTCGAACTGCACCAGGTCGGCGGCCAGCCGGTTGCGTGGCGCATGCGCGCGGCCACGTTCAAGGATCTGCCGGCACCACTGCGCGGCGTCCTCCATCCAGTTGCCGATGCGCGCGCGCAGCATCGGGCGTACCGAGGCCGGGAACAGCAGCGAAGCAAAGAGCACTGCCACCACCGTACCGAGGATGATCTCCTCGCTGCGTGCCACCACCGTGTCGAAGATGGTTTCCGGCGAGGTCACTGCCGGGAAGCCGATGAAGGCGGTGGTGTAGCCGGCCAGCAGGAATGCGTAACCGCGCGGGCCACGGTTGAGCAGGGCCATGAACAGGCACCCGGCCAGCCAGATCGACATCGCCGCGCTCAGCACCAGCGGCGTTTCCACCAGCGCCGGCAGCACCAACAGGGTGGCCAGGCCCGCCACCAGCGTGCCGACGATGCGGTACACGCCCTTGGCCCGGGTGGGGCCGAGCAGTGGTTGGCTGACGATGTACACCGTGCCCATCGCCCAGTACGGGCGCGACAGGTTGCCGGCCATGGCGATGTACAGCGCGGCTACCGCGGCCAGGTAGGTCTTGATCGAGAACAGCCAGGCCTGGCGGTCGGTCAGCGCGTTCATGGCTTACTTCGCTGCGGTCGGGGCGTTGTGCGCGGCGGCGCTGGCCTGCCAGCCACCACCCAGCACCAGGAACAGGTGGATCTGGTCGCGCGAGACCTGCGCTTCGGCGGCGGCCAGGGTGGCGTCGCTGGTGGCCAGGCTGCGGTCGGCATCCAGACTGGACAGGTACGGCGTGCGGCCGCCCTGGTACAGCCGGCGGTTCTGCTCGGCGGCCAGCGCGGCCTGCTCCTGCGCGATGCGCAGCGACTGCAACCGGCGCAGGTCCTGCGCATAGCGATCCAGCGCGGTCTGGGTCTCGCGCAGCGCCTGCAGCACGGTATGGTCGAACTCGGCCAGGGCTGCATCGGCACCCGCCTCGGCGGCGTGGATGCGCGCATGCGTGCCCGAGGACGGCAGCGTCCACGAGATCAACGGGCCGATCGACCACTGCTGGGTCATCGGCGTGCCGAAGTCTTCCAGCAGGCCGGCGGCACCGAGCGAGGCACCCAGGCGGATGTCCGGGTACAGTTCGGCAGTGGCGACACCAATCCGCGCCGTGGCCGAGGCCAGCTTGCGCTCGGCCTGGCGCACGTCCGGGCGACGCTGCAGCAGCGCACGGCCATCACCGACCGGCAGCGGCTGCGCTAGGCTGGGGGCATGTGCACAGTCGATCACGCCGGCCGGCAGCTGACCCGGGGTCTGCCCGAGCAGGGCGGCCAGCGAATAGGCGGCGGCCGAGCGCTGCGCATGCAGCGGTGGCAGTGCGGCTTCCAGCAGCGCCACCTGCGCATTGGCGCGGGCCAGTTCCGGCGGTGTGCCGCGGCCAGCCGCGATCAGGCGCTCAGTGACCGTGCGGCTGCGCTGCTGCAGCTGCAGCGAATGCTCGGCCACGTGCAGTTCGTGGTTGGCGTGGCAGATTTCCAGGTAGCTGTCGGCCACCTGCGCGACCACGCTGACCTGGGCCAGGTCGCGCGCCGCAGCGACCGACTGCTCGTCGGCACGCGCCGCTTCGGCGCCGCGCTTGAGCTTGCCGAACAGGTCGAACTGGTAGCTGACCGCGAACTTGCCATCGGCCAGGTTGATCACCGGCAGCTCGTGTTCCTGCAGGAACGATTCGGCCGACAGCTGCGCGCGGCTGACGCCGGCCTCGGCCTCGTACTCGAAGCCACCGGCGTCCAGCGCCTGTTCGTACACCGCCGCCGCACGACGCAGGTGCGCATCGGCGGCTTTCAGTTCAACGTTGTCGCGCAGCGCCTGGGTGATCAGGCCATCCAGCATCGGGTCGTTGTACAGCGACCACCAGCGGTCGGGCAGCGCCTGGTTGGCGGCGATCTGCCGGTTCTGGGTATCGATGAAGGCGGCATTGGCCTGCGGGCGCTTGAACGCCGAGCCCTCCGGCAATGCATAGTCCGGGCCGACGGTCCTGCACGCGGCCAGGCTGGCCAGCGCGACGATCAGGCCGAGACGGGGCAGGGCGGCGTTCACAGGCCCGCCTGTGTCGGCGCGGTGCCGGCCTTGTCGTTGTGCGGATGGCGGCCGGTGTCCACGGTCACCGTGGCGGTGCGGCCGGCGATCAGTTCCACGCCCTTGGGCACCTCGTCGATGGCGATGCGCACCGGGATGCGCTGGGCCAGGCGCACCCAGTCGAAGGCCGGGGTCACGTTCGGCAGCAGTGTGCTGCCATTGCTGCGGTAACGGTCCTCGATGCCGGCGGCGATGCTTTCGACATGGCCACGCAGCGGGGTCGATTCGCCCATCAGGCGGATGTCCACGGCTTGTCCCGGGGCCACGCCACGCAGACGGGTTTCCTCGAAGTAACCATCGATGCGGAACGAGCCGGTATCCAGCAGCGCCAGCACCGGCTTGCCGGCCACCACGTAGTCGCCCACGCGCATGGTGCGGTCGTTGACCCGGCCATCGGCCGGTGCGCGCACCTCGGTGCGCCCCAGGTTGAGCTCGGCCAGGTCGACCGCCGCCTGTGCGGTGGCCAGCGCGGCCTGTGCGGCCTGCAGCTTGGCGCGGCGTACTTCGGCGTCCTCGGCGGCGACCAGGTCCTGCAGGCTGCGGTCACGGCCGATCTCGCGGCGCAGCTGTGCCACCGAGGCCTGGCGCTCGCCCAGGCTGGCCTTGGCCTGTTCCAGCGCGATGCGGTAACGGGCACGGTCGACCACGAACAGCAGGTCGCCCTCCTTCACCGCCTGGTTGTCGGCCACCTGCACCGTTTCCACCAGCCCGGACACATCCGGTGCCACCTGCACCACGTCGGCGCCGACATGGGCATCGCGGGTCCACGGCTCATCCATGTAATAGACCCACAGCTGGCGCAGCACCAGCAGGGCGACGATCACGGCTGCGCTGGTGAGCAGCACCGGCAGGGTCTTCTTCACGATCTTGTTCACGATTGCATCCAACGCAGGAGGTGGAACAGCAGGCCCAGCACGATTCCGTACAGCGCCAGGTTGAACAGCGCCGGATGCCAGACATGGCGATAGGCGCCGGCACGCTGCAGCAGCGCGTGCAGGCCGCTGTTGACCAGATAGGCCAACAACATCAACCCGAGCAGGGTCGGGACGAACACTCCGTGGAGACTGAATTCACCGGGCATCGGTAGGGGCGGGGGCGAGGTGGGGGAGGGGAGGGACAACGAAACAACAGCAACGGGCAAAAGCCGCTGGCGTGTGCACGGCAGCGGCGGTATTCGGGGACAGCGGTCTTACGTGATGCGGTCGGCGGCCTCGGCCAGCAGGCGCCATGCCTTCAGCACGGCGTGCAGTTCATCCATGGAAAGCTCGCCGAACACGTCCTGGCGCAGGCCGATCAACTGGTCTTCCAGCTCGCTGACCAGCGCGTGACCCGCGTCGGTCAGCCACAGCAGGTTGGCGCGGCGGTCGCTGGCGTCGCTCTCGCGGCGGACCAGGTCGCTGGCGCACAGCTTGTCCAGCAGGCGGACCAGGGAAGGCCCCTCCATGCCCAGCTGCTGGGCCAGCGCCACCTGGCGGATGCCACCGCCGGAGCGGCCGATCATCAGCAGGGGCATGGTGCAGGCGGTGGAGATGCCGTAGCTGCCGAGCCGGCTGTCGGCCAGGCGCTGCCACTGCCGCCCTGCGTACAGCAGGCCGGAGCTGAGCTGCATCTGCAGCACGGTGCGCTCGTCGAGGGGTCGGTCCATAAGAGATAGATAGGATACTACTAATTTCATTCCTATCAATGGGTTTTTATGAATGGGCGGGTGTGTTGAGGAAAGCGTTGCGCCACGTTGCTACGGGTAGGGCAGCGGGGGCCGGGCGGGGCAGGACACGCTGCAAGTACCCCTCCGGGGCCCGGCCCAGCCGCTGGCGGCTGGGCGTTCGGTCGCTTGCGAAGCAGTGCTCCGCAAGCAAAGCGCCCTCACCCATGTAAGCTCGATCGGCGCATCCATGCGCCTCACGGCCCTGCCCCGTCCGGCCCTCCGCCACCCGTCCCACATCCCGCGAGCGCGGAGGGTTGGCTCTTTAAAGGCAAGGGCAGAAGCAGTGCGGACCAAGGTCCGCACCCACCAAAGCAGAAGACACCACAGCAGTCGCGCAGTCGCGCGCGGTGCTTCCGAAGCCATGAACCTCAGCTCTTGACCCCGCTTTCGGGCGGTCCGGCCGCGCCCGCAGGAAACCATCAAGGAGGGGGAGAGGGGGCTGCGCAGGACCGTTGGCGCCATGGATGGCGCCATCGAGCCCCCAAGGACGGGTGTACGGCGTGTCCTGCGCAGCCCCCTCTCCCCCTCCAGGCCGACAGCAACGACGCGCCAACAACGACCCCCCGATGAACCGTCCCAACAGGACGACCCACCCCCCGGTCGGGTACGATGCTCGCCCCCCGTTCGGGACGCTGTACGCAATGAGCAAGAACAACGAAAAGGCCGCCCCGCAGGGCGACGTGACCCAGGACCAGGCCGAGGATGCCGTGCGCACCCTGCTGCGCTGGGCCGGTGAGGACCCGTCCCGTGAAGGCCTGCTGGATACCCCCCGCCGTGTCGCCGAAGCCTATGGCGACTGGTTCAGCGGTTACCGCGACGACCCGCGCGCCTACATGGAGCGGACCTTCGAGGAAGTGGCCGGCTACGACGAACTGATCGTCCTGCGCGACATCGAGTACGAAAGCCACTGCGAACACCACATGGCGCCGATCATCGGCCGCGTGCACGTCGGCTACCTGCCGGCCGGCAAGGTGGTGGGCATCAGCAAGCTGGCCCGCGTCGTCGAAGCCTACGCCCGCCGTTTCCAGGTGCAGGAGAAGATGACCGCGCAGATCGCCCAGTGCATCCAGGATGTGCTGCAGCCGATCGGCGTCGGCGTGGTCGTCGAAGGCGCCCACGAATGCATGACCACCCGCGGCATCCACAAGCGCGGCGTCAGCATGGTTACCTCGAAGATGCTGGGCAGCTTCCGCGACGACGCGCGTACCCGCGCCGAGTTCCTGCGCTTCATCGAAGTGGGCGGCAAGCGCTGAGCCGCTTGCCTGCACCCCGCCGGCCGCTGCGGGCCGGCATGCCCACGGCTGCCCGCGCGGCAGCCGTGCGTGGCGGCTCGTCCCTGTCAGCCCAACAGACCTCTTTCGCTGCATGAAGCATCGCGAACGCATCTCCCGTTACCGCCATCTGCGCGAACAGCCCCAGTGGAAGCTGCTCGCCGCCGACCACGCCCCGGAAATCATCGGCCTGCTGCAGGGGCTGCTGATGGACGGCGAGCGCACGCTGTCGTCGTCGGTGCTCAACGAGCGCCTGCAACGTGCGCTGGACCAGCTCAACGGCGACGAACTGTCGCGCGACCTGCCGCGTACCGCGCAGGCTTACATCGCGCACTGGCTGGCCCAGGGTTGGCTGGAACGCCGCCTGCCCGAAGGCGCAGACCAGGAGCAGTACGAGCTGTCGACCGCGGCACTGCAGGCGATCCGCTTCGCCGATGGCCTCGAGCAGGCCCGAGTGGCCGCCACCGAAAGCCGGCTGGCGCTGGTCATCGAACAGCTCTCGCAGCTGGCCGCGCAGACTGAGTCCGATCCGGATGCGCGCCTGTCGGCGTTGCGCGACGAGCGCGACCGCATCGACGCCGAGATCGCCCGCGTCGGTGCTGGCCGCGTGATCGCGCTGGATGGCAAGCGCGCGCTGGAGCGTGCGCGCCAGATCATCGGCCTGGCCGACGAGCTGACCGAGGACTTCCGCCGCGTGCGCGACGACTTCGAGCAGCTCAACCGTGATTTCCGCGAACGCATCATCGACGATGAGGGCGAGCGCGGCGATGTGCTGTCGCAGCTGTTCGAAGGCGTGGATGTGATCGGCGAGAGCGATGCCGGCCGCAGCTTCCAGGCGTTCTGGCGCCTGCTCAACGACGCCGAACAGAGCGCCCAGCTCGATGCTGCGCTGGAAGCGGTGCTGGCGCGTGGTTTCGCGCGCCGCCTGGACCGCAACGAGCGCAACTTCCTGCGTGGCTTCACCAGCACCATGCTCGAGCGCGGTGGCCAGGTGCACGATGTGCTGCAGAACTTCGCGCGCAGCCTGCGCGGCTTCGTGCAGAGCCGTGGCTACCTGGAACAGCGCCGCCTCAACCAGCTGCTGAAGCAGGCGCAGTCCGAAGCGCTGGCGCTGCGCGACGAGTTCCCCGCACAGCGCGGCATCGGCCGTGACCTGCAGCTGACCACCAGCCGCCTGCGCTCGTGGTCGCAGTGGAGGCTGCACGATCCACGCAGCGCCCAGGTCGATGGCAACGTCGAGTACAACGACGCGGCCGCGATCAGCCTGGAAAGCGTCGGCGATCTGGTCGCTTCGTCCGAAATCGACTTCCGCACCCTGCGCCGCGACCTGCACGACCTGCTCGATGCACAGCCGCGGCTCAGCATCGCCCAGGCGCTGTCGCAGCGTGAAGCGCCGCAGGGCCTGGGCAGCGTCATCGGCTACCTGTCGCTGGGCACGCGCTTCGGCAACGTGGTCGCCGGCGAGCAGGAGCTTGCCGAATGGCGTGGTGGCGACGGCCAGGTCCGTCGCGCCCGCATCCCGCTGGTTTGGTTCACCCAGGAGAGACGCCATGAGCTGGCATGAAGATCCCATCGACGCAGCGCAGGCCGACGTGGCGGAAGACGCCTACGAAGCCGAACCGGTGGCGGCCGTGGCGCAGCCCCGCCGTGGCAACGACGTCTATTACCTCGGCGACACCGGGCGCCTGCCGCTGGATGCGCGCCGCGCGCTGTGCCAGCTGCTGATCGGCCCCAGCATCGACCAGCTGCGTCACGCCAAGCTGTGGCCGGCGCTGATCCGCAGCGAGGCGGCCATCCGCTCGTCGCTGGCGGACCTGTTCCTGGAACTGGTGCTCGACCGTGACAGCGGCGTAGCGTTCACCCGCCAGGCCGATACCGAAGACGTGGATGCGCCGGTACTGCTGCGCACCTCGCCGCTGACCTTCATCGATTCGGTGCTGCTGTTGTACCTGCGCCAGCAGCTGGCCGAGGCCGATGCGCGCGGCAACCGCGCGGTGGTCGCCGACGCCGAGATGGCCGAAGCGCTGGCCATCTACGAAAAGAACCTGTCCACCGACCGCGCCGGCTTCAACCGCCGTGTCGCTTCGGCGGTGCAGAAGATGAAGGACAACCACATCCTGACCCGCCTCAGCGGCCAGGAAGACCGCCACGAAGTCTCGCCGGCGCTGAAGCTGCTGTTCTCCGCCGAAGACGTGTCCCAGCTTTCGGCGGTCTACCGCCAGCTGCGCGAAACCCCGGCCGCCGAGGCCTGAGAGACCCGACCATCGCATGGCTATCTCCAAGCACACCCCCGCCCTGTTCAACGAAGGCCTGCCGGACCCGCGCCTGCAGCAGTTCCGCATGCGCCGCCTGCAGGTGCACAACTGGGGCACCTTCAACGGCCTGACCGAAGTGCCGATCGCCGAGCGCGGTTTCCTGTTCGTCGGCCGTTCCGGCTCGGGCAAGTCGACCCTGCTCGATGCCATGTCCGCGCTGCTGACGCCGCCGGCCATCGTCGACTTCAACGCCGCCGCGCGTGAAGCCGAGCGCAGTGGCCGCGACCGCAACCTGGTGTCCTATGTGCGTGGCGCCTGGGCCGACCAGCAGGACAGCGGCACCGGCGAAATCGCCACCCAGTACCTGCGCAAGGGCGCGACCTGGACCGCACTGGTGCTGGAATACCGCGCCGGCGATGGCCGCGTGGTCAGCCTGGTGCGCCTGCTGTGGATCTCCGGCAACGGCACCTCGGCCGGTGACGTACGCAAGCACTACATGATCGCCGAGCGTCCGTTCGACATCGCCAAGGATCTCGGCGGCTTCGACCTGGACCTGCGCAAGCTCAAGCAGAAGCTGTCCGACCTGCACCACTTCGACACCTTCTCCGGCTACGCCGAGCGCTTCCGCGACCTGCTCGGTATCGACAACGAAATGGCGCTGCGTCTGCTGCACAAGACGCAGTCGGCGAAGAACCTGGGCGACCTCAACGTCTTCCTGCGCGACTTCATGCTCGACACGCCGAAGACCTTCGACGCCGCCGAGCGCCTGGTCAGCGACTTCGCCGAGCTCGATGGCGCGCACCAGGCCGTGGTCACCGCGCGCCGCCAGGTGGAAACCCTGCTGCCGGCACGCGCCTACTACAACGACCTGAAGGAAATGCACCGCCAGCGCGGCGACGACGAAGCGCTGAAGCTCGGCGTCGACAGCTTCCGCGAAAGCCGCCGCCAGGCGCTGATCGAAGCGCGCCTGCGCGAGATGGACGTGCGTGACCGTGGCCTGCTCGGCGAAGAGGCCCAGCGCCGCGCCGCGCTCGACAACCACACCGAGCGCCTGGCCGAACTGGAACTGCAGCGCCGCCAGCAAGGCGGTGAGCGCATCGAGGAACTGGAGCGCGAGCAGGGCCGTGCCGAAGCCGAGCGCGACCGCCGCAAGGCCAAGCGTGACCAGGCCCAAGAGGCGGCACAGCAGCTGCAGGCCGAACTGCCCGACGATGCCCATGGTTTCGCCGAGCTGGTCGAGCGCGCGCAGAGCGAACTGCAGGACCGCCAGCGTGCCTCGGCGGCACTGGACGATGCGATCAGCGATCGCCTCGGCGGCAAGCGCGATGACGAGCGCCGCTTCGGTGAAGTGCGCAGCGAACTCGAAGCGATGCAGCGCACGCCGTCCAACATTCCGGCGCCGATGCAGAAGCTGCGCGCGCGCCTGGCCGAGGAAACCGGCATCGCCGAAGCGGCGCTGCCCTTCGTCGGCGAGCTGATCCAGGTCCGCTCGGAAGAGCAGGGCTGGCAGGGCGCCATCGAGCGCGTGCTGGGCGGCTTCGCGCTGTCGCTGCTGGTCGATGACAAGCACTACAACGACGTCGCCGAGTGGGTGAACCGTACCCACCTGGGCATGCGCTTCACCTACTACCGCGTGCGCCGCAACGATGATGCGTTCGCGCGCGAGCCGTCGGCGAAGTCGCTGCTGCACAAGCTGGAACTGCGCGAGCATGTGTTCGAAAGCTGGCTGCGGCGCGAGCTCGGCAAGCGCTTCGACTACGAATGCGTGGATGCCAAGCAGCTGCGCAACGTCGACCGCGGCATCACCCGCGAAGGCCAGGTCAAGCATCCGGGCGACCGTTTCGAGAAGGACGACCGCAGTGCGGTGGGCGACCGCCGCCGCTGGATCCTCGGCTTCAACAACCACGACAAGGTGGGCGCCTTCGAGCGCGAAGCACAGGAACTGGCCAAGCGCATCGCCAGCTGCGAGACCGACATCGCACGCCTGCGCGGCCAGCGCGACCGCGACAATGAGCGCCGCCTGGCCTGCCACGAGCTGGTCAGCATCAGCTGGAACGAGATCGACATCGCTGCCCCGCAGCAGCGCCTGAGCGATATCGAAGCGACTCTGCGCGACCTGCGTGAAGGCAACGCCGACCTCGCCAAGCTGGCCAAGCAGATCGACGCCGTGCGCGCCGACATCGAACAATCCCGCCGCACCTATGAAGACGTCCGTGTCGAGCGTGGCCAGCTGGTCAAGGAACGTGATCGCCTCGACCGCGCCCGCCAGCAGAGCCGTGCGCTGGTGCTGCCGAGCCTGGCCCAGGAGCAGGAAGCCGGCCTCGCCGAGCGCCTGCAGGAGCAGGGCCCGCTCAGCCTGGAAACGCTGGAAGCGCACATGCGCCAGGTCAGCAACGCGCTGAACGAGCAGCTGTCGTCCTCGCAGCAGGACCTCAACCGCATCGAGAACCAGCTGATCGGCTGCTTCCGTCGCTTCATCCAGCAGTGGCCGGAGGAATCGGGCGACTTCACCGTCTCGGTGGCCTCGGCCGAGGACTTCCTCGCCCGCCTCGAACGCCTGGAGCGCGACGGCCTGCCGCAGCACGAAGAGCGCTTCTTCGACCTGCTGCAGAACCAGAGCAAGAACAACCTGCTGGCCCTGCAGCGCCACAGTGCAGAGGCCCGCAAGTCGATCGGCCAGCGCCTGGACGAGGTGAACGCCAGCCTGGAACAGGTGCCGTTCAACCGTGGCACGCTGCTGACCATTGAACTGAGCGACCGCCGCCTGCCGGAAGTCGGTGAGTTCCACCTGCAGCTGCGCGAGGTGCTGTCGCAGCAGCAGACCGAGCAGCGCGAGCTGGCCGAATCGCAGTTCACCGTGCTGCGCCAGCTGGTCAACCGCCTGGGTTCACAGGAAGGCGAAGACAAGCGCTGGCGCGAACTGGTGCTGGACGTGCGCATGCACGTGGAGTTCATCGGCGTCGAGCTGGATGCGGAAACGCGCCAGCAGGTCGAGATCTACCGCAGCGGTGCCGGCAAGTCCGGTGGCCAGCGCCAGAAACTGGCCACCACCTGCCTGGCGGCGGCACTGCGCTACCAGCTCGGCGGCGCTGACAGCCAGCTGCCCAGCTACGCCGCGGTCGTGCTTGACGAAGCCTTCGACAAGGCCGACAACGAGTTCACCGCACTGGCGATGAACATCTTCGACAACTTCGGCTTCCAGATGGTGGTGGCCACCCCGCTGAAGTCGGTGATGACGCTGGAGCCGTTCATCGGTGGCGCCTGCTTCGTCGAAATCAGCGGCCGCCACGACTCCGGCGTGCTGCTGATCGAGTACGACGAAGAAGGCAAGCGCCTGAAGCTGCCCGAGCGCAGCCGCCAGCAGGCCAACGAACCGGAAGAAGCGGAGGCCTGACCCGGCCGATTGAATGGGAATGCCGGCCAGCGGCCGGCACTACCCATGGGCGGGGTTCATGACCCGGTAGTGCCGGCCGCTGGCCGGCAACCGCACTCACGCTCCGCGGAACGTATCCCACGCCATCCGCGCGATCAGCACCACCACCAGCCCCACGAACAGCTTGCGGATGAACGGCGTGCCGCCCTTTAGAGCCAACCGCGTGCCCACCACCGAACCGATGATGTTGGCCGCCGCCATCGGCAGCGCGAACAGCCACAGGATGTTGCCGGTCGGCACGAAGAACGAGATCGCCGCCACATTGGTCGCCAGGTTCACCACCTTCGATGCCGCTGACGCGCGCAGGAAATCCAGGCCGAAGAAGCGCACGAACAGGAAGATCAGGAAGCTGCCGGTGCCCGGCCCGAAGAAGCCATCGTAGAAGCCGATCGCTGCACCGATCGCCAGCGCGATCACCAGCTCGCGGCGGCCGATTTCCTGCGGCCGGTGCAGCGCGCCGAAGTCCTTTTTCCACAACGTGTAGGCCAGCATCGCGATCAGCAGCACCAGCACCAGTGGGCGCACCGCGTCCTTGGGCAGCAGGCTCACCGCGGTGGCCCCGGCGAAGGAGAAGATGAAGGCGGTGCCGGCCGCGAACAGCACCGGCTTCCACGGGAAGCGCACGTTGCGCGCATAGCGCCAGGCAGCCGCACCGGTGCCGAACATCGAACTGAACTTGTTGGTACCGAACAGCATCGCCGGCGTCTGCTGCGGCAGCACCGTGAACAGGCCGGGCAGCTGAACCAGGCCACCGCCACCCACGGCGGCATCCACAAGACCGGCGATGAAGGCGATCACCACCAGCCACCACAACTCAGGGGGAACCAGTTCCAGCACGGCGATCAATCAAGGTGGGGGCGCGACAGCATACGCCTGTCCTGCTTCAGCTGGCCCGTGCCGCGCGTGGATCAATCCGCGCAACCCGGCGACAATGCCGGCATGAGCCGAAAACCCGCCGATCCCTGTCCCTGTGGCCTTCCCGCCGACTATGCCGCCTGCTGCGGCCGTTTCCACGCCGGTGAAGCCGCGCCCGATGCCGAGCGCCTGATGCGTTCGCGTTACAGCGCCTACGTGCGCGGTCTGGCTGACTACCTGCGCCAGAGCTGGCACCCGGACACGCGTCCGGCCGAACTGTCACTGGATGAAGCACCCGGCCAGCGTACCCATTGGCTGGGCCTGACCGTACACGAGCACACCGTCACCGGGGCTGACAGCGCCGATGTCCGCTTCACCGCGCGCTATCGCGTCGGCGGCGGCAGTGCGGTCAAGATGGCCGAACACAGCCGCTTCCAGCGCATCGACGGCCGCTGGTACTACCTCGACGCGGTCTGAGCCCTACGCGCTGCGCGCAGCCAGCACGCGCTGGCCGCCGTGCGCGCGCACCTGGTTGCGGCCGCCGTCCTTGGCCACATACAGGGCCTGGTCGGCGGCCTTGACCACTGCCATCGGGCGCGGATCCACATGGCTGTCGGCCAGGCCGATGCTCACTGTCACCTGTACCACCTGGCCGCTGCCACCGCGTCCGCGCTGCTGGCGGCCGGCTTCGTCATCGCGGCTGCGGGTGCTGCGGTCGCGCAGCTGCATGCGGGTCTCCTCGATGCTCTGCCGCAGCGCCTCCACGGCATCCATGCAGGCCGCCGCAGGGCGGTCCAGGAACACCACCGCGAACTCCTCACCGCCATAGCGGAATGCACGGCCACCGTCGCCCACCCGCGCCAGCCGCGAGGCCACCAGGCGCAGTACATCGTCTCCGGTGTCGTGGCCATGGGTGTCGTTGAATGATTTGAAGTGGTCCACGTCCACCATCGCGATGCTGTAGGTGCCGCGTGCCCGCTGCAGGGTCTCGTTGAATGCCCGTCGCCCCGGCAGGCCGGTCAACTCATCGCGGAAAGCCATGTGGAAGGACTCCTGCAGCATCGCGCCCAGCATCAGCAGCAGGGCGGCGCTGCTCAGCGCCGGCAGCAGCACCGGCTGCAGGAAGATCCGCGGCAGCATCCACCACAGGCACAGCAGGGCCAGCAGCATCGCCGTGTGCAGTGGCCGAGGATGCCGCCACGCCTGCCAGCCCAACGCTGCGGTCGCCAGCAGGAACAGCAGCGCCGGCAGCTGCGCCAGCGCGTTCCAGTCGGCGGGAATCCAGGCCCAGTGACGGTTCGACAGCAGATCGTGCATGCCGCGCGGCTGCTGTGTGGCTAGCAGCAGGAAGATCATCACCGCGGTGCCGATGGCAATACCGCGCAGCAGCAGGTCCTGGCGCCGCCGTCCGCGCTCCGGCCACAACGCAAGGCCGGCAGACAACAGCGGCAACCAGGCCGAGATGGCGTGGAAGCGCAGCGGTGTCAGCGTGGTGACATGGCCATTGCGCAGGTAGCCAGCGACGTCCTGGTGCAGCAGCGCGAACATCACCGCCACAACCATCAGCAGGCACAACGTGCGCACCTGGTGGTAGAGCAGGGCCAGGCCGGCACCGAGGCAGGCCAGCAGCCAGGGCAGGATGCGCTGCGCCGGGCTGGCCACGTCTGCGGTATCCAATGCGGTCCACACCACCACGGCAACCAGCACGGCAGGCAGCACGAACAGGTAATGCGCAGGCTGGCGGAGCGGATGCAGGGGCAAGCAGGAATTCCAGCGCGGTGACGACGCGGCCGCAGCACTGCCGTTAGCGGCGTGCGTGCCTGCATCTTGAATGCGGCAGGCTCATCCATGTGAACGAAGTGACGCCGAACCATGACGTCGCACTCACCGTCCAGCGCCGATGCTGCCCACATGGACAGCGTACCCGCCGCCGTCGCTGCCCCGCAGCACGATCTCGCCCGCCAGTTCGCCCATGTACGGACGCGCAGCCTGCAGCTGGCCGCGCCGCTCAGTGCCGAGGACGCCATGCTGCAGAGCATGGCTGACGCCAGCCCGAGCAAATGGCACCTGGCCCACACCACCTGGTTCTTCGAACGCTTCGTGCTGGCGGGTTTCGCCACCGCGCCAGCGCATGACCCGGGCTGGGACTACCTGTTCAACAGCTACTACAAGAGCATCGGCCCGGCGCATGCGCGGCCACAGCGCGGGTTGCTGTCGCGGCCCTCGTTGCAGCAGGTGCGCGACTACCGCCAGCAGGTCGATGCGCAGGTGCAATCGCGGTTGGCGGCGGGCGATCTCGATGAACAGGCACTGCAGCATCTGCAGCTGGGCCTGCAGCACGAGCAGCAGCATCAGGAACTGCTGCTCACCGACATCAAGCATGCGTTCTGGTGCAACCCGCTGCAGCCCACCTACCGCGAGGACCTGCAGCCTGCCACCAGCGCTGCCAGTGCGCAGGGCTGGATCGAATCACCCGAGCGCATCGTCACCGTCGGCGCCGCGGCATGGCCGCAGCAGGCCGCGTTCGCCTACGACAACGAATCGCCAGCGCACCGCGTGCTGCTCCCCGCGCACGCATTGGCCGAGCGTCCCGTGAGCAATGCTGAGTACCGGGCCTTCATCGACGCCGGTGGCTATCGCGAACCGCGCTGGTGGCTCAGCGAAGGCTGGGCGCTGCGCGAAGCCGAGGGCTGGCAGCACCCGCTGTACTGGGATGACGCCCTGCAGCGCGAGTACACCCTGGGCGGTTGGCGCGAACTGGATCCGCACGCGCCGGTCTGCCACCTCAGCTACTACGAGGCCGATGCCTGCGCCCGCTGGTCCGACGCGCGCCTGCCCAGCGAGTACGAATGGGAAGCCGCCGCTGCGTCGCAGCCGCTGCGCGGCCATTTCGCTGACGACGACCGGCTGCATCCGCAGGCATCGCAGGGCAGTGGAATGCGGCAGCTGTTCGGCGATGTCTGGGAGTGGACCCACAGCGCGTATGGCGCCTATCCGGGCTTCCGTCCCTTCGCCGGCAACCTCGGTGAGTACAACGGCAAGTTCATGTGCGGGCAGTGGGTGCTGCGTGGCGGCAGCTGCGCGACACCCCGCGGCCATGTGCGCGCCAGCTACCGCAACTTCTTCATGCCGCCGGCGCGCTGGCAGTTCTCCGGGCTGCGCCTGGCCAGGGACCTCACATGAGCACCGTGCATGACGCGCTGCAGGCATTGACCGATCTCACCCCCGGGCGGCAGCAGATCCTCTCCGACGTAGTGGCCGGACTCTCACGTACGCCGCGCCAGCTGCCGTCCAAGTACTTCTACGATGCGCGTGGCTCGCGCCTGTTCGAGCAGATCACGCAGACCCCCGAGTACTACCCCACGCGCACCGAGCTGGCCCTGCTGAAGCGTGTGCTGCCGGACATCGCCCGCAGCGTTGGCCCGCGTCTGCACGTGGTGGAGCTGGGCAGTGGCAGCGGACGCAAGACCGCGCTGCTGCTGGCCGCACTTCACGACCCGGTGGCCTATACGCCGATTGAAATCTCGCGGGCCGCGCTGCTGTCCAGCATCGATCATCTGGCGCCGGCGTTGCCGGAGGTGGAGATGCTGCCGGTCTGTGCCGACTTCACCCGCCCCGTCGCCGTTCCCATGCCCGAGCGCGAACCCGCGCGACGGCTGCTGTTCTTCCCCGGTTCCACGCTGGGCAACTTTGAAGGCGAAGACTCGGTCGCACTGCTGCGGGCGATGCGCCAGACGATGGGCCGCGACGGCCTGGCCCTGGTCGGCATCGATCTGCACAAGGACCCGGCGCTGATCGAAGCGGCCTACAACGACACGCAGGGTGTCACCGCCGCGTTCACTCTCAACCTGCTGGCCCGGCTCAATCGCGAGATCGGCAGCGACTTCGACCTCGACGGCTTCCACCACCGTGCCTGCTACAGCACCGCGCGGCTGCGCATCGAAACCGATCTGGTCAGCCGCTGGGCGCAGGATGTGCATCTGGACGGCCGCACCTTCCACTTCGCCGCCGACGAACCGATCCGTGTGGAGTACAGCCACAAGTACACCGACGACAGCTTCGAGGCGCTGCTGCAGCAGGCGGGCCTGCAGGTCACGCAGCGCTGGAATGCCGACAGTCCCGCCTACGGCCTGCGCCTGCTGCGTGCCATCTAGGGCGGCCGGCCAGCCGGTACCCCTTCAGGTTCTGCAGCACCGCTACCCCTAAGATGGCCGTGCAACGGCAACACGGAGGACGCCATGCCCATTCTGACCACCCTCGGCCTGGCGGCCGCTCTCGCCTCGCCCCCCGCGCTGCCTGCAGCACCGGATGCCAGCGTCGATCCGGCCTTCAGCCGCTGCCTTTCGGGCCTGCAGGCCACGGCCGCCAGCCAGGGCATCAGCGCCGAGCGCTTCAACGGAATCACCGCCGGCCTCACCCCGGACCCCAGCGTGCTCGGCCTGCTCGACGCGCAGCCGGAATTCACCACGCCGATCTGGGACTACCTGGCCGCGCTGGTCGATCGCCAGCGCGTGGCTGATGGTCGCGCCATGCTGCAGCAGCATCGCGACCTGCTCGATCGAGTGTCGGCGCAGTACGGCGTCGATCCGGCCACCATCGTCGCGGTCTGGGGCGTGGAGAGCGACTACGGCCGCGTGTTCGGCAAGCGCCCCCTGCTGCAATCACTGGCCACGCTGTCCTGCGCCGGCCGTCGCCAACCATTCTTCCGCGGGGAATTGCTGGCACTGCTCAAGCTGATCGACCGCGGCGACCTGCAGGCACAGGGGCTCACCGGTTCCTGGGCCGGTGCCTTCGGGCATACGCAGTTCATGCCCAGCACCTACGCACGCATCGCCGTGGACGGTGATGGCGATGGCCGCCGCGATCTGGTCGGCAGCATTCCCGATGCGCTGGCCTCCACTGCCAACTACCTCAAGCGTGCCGGCTGGCGCAGTGGCGAGCCGTGGGGCATGGAAGTTCTCGTTCCCGCTGGCTTCAACGCCAGCCAGGCCGGACGTACCCAGCGTCGCGCCCTGGCCGACTGGCGTGCGCAGGGCCTGACCGCGCTGGATGGCAGTGCGCTGGCTCCGGCCAACCTGCCGGCGGATGCGCGCGCCGCCCTGCTGCTGCCGGCCGGCAACAAGGGCCCGGCGTTGCTGGTGTTCCGCAACTACGACGCGATCTACAGCTACAACGCCGCCGAAAGCTATGCGCTGGCGATCGCCACGCTGGCTGACCAGCTGCGTGGCGGCAACGGGCTGGCCACCGCCTGGCCGACGGATGATCCCGGCATCGGCCGCGATGAACGCCGTCAGCTGCAGACCCTGCTGCTGGCGCGTGGCCACGACATCGGTACCGCCGACGGCATGATCGGTACCGCCACCCGTCGCGCGATCCAGTCCGAGCAGCAGCGCCTGGGCTGGGCCAATGCCGATGGGCGTGCCGGCCAACGCATCCTGCGCGCGCTGCAGGAAGAGGCGGCCGCCATCGCACCCGCTGCGCAGAAGGCCTTGCCCCAGGCACGCTGACCGCGACATCATCGCCGCGGTCTTCAAGGAGCGTCATCGCATGCAGTCGGATCCGGACATCAGCAGCGGCCTGTATCACGGGCTGGAGGCCTGGCACGTGCGCACCCCCAGCGCGACGGCGGTCATCAGCGTGTTCGGCGGACAGCTGCTGTCGTTCATTCCCGATGGGCAGCCCGATGTACTGTGGCTTTCGCCCACGCGCGCCGAGCTGCCCACGCCCATCCGCGGTGGCGTCCCGGTGTGCTGGCCGTGGTTCGGGCGCCAGGGCCAGAACAATGATGTGCCCGCGCATGGCCTGGTGCGCACTGCGCGTTGGGAGCTTCTGCAGGCCAGCCAGGGCGATGACGGTGAGGTCGAGCTGCAGTTGGCACCTGCACCCTGCGCCGATCCCGGCCTGCGGCTGCAGATGCAGTTGCGCATCGGCCGCCAGCTGCGTCAGCAGCTCGTCACCGAAAACACCGGAACCTCGCCGGTGACCTTCACCCAGGCCCTGCACAGCTATTTCCGGGTGGGCGATGCCAACCAGGTCGAGGTCGAGGGCCTTGACGGCCTGCAGTACCTGGACAAGTACGAGGACTATGCGCAGCTGCGCCTGCAACAGGGACCGTGGTCATTGCGCGATCCGCGTGACCCCGGTCGCAGCGATCGCATCTATACCGGTGCCGACGGCCATTACGTGCTGCGTGATCCCGTACTGCAGCGGCGGATCGAGATCCGCAGCGAAGGCAGCCAGACGCTGGTGGCCTGGAATCCCGGTGCGGAGGCGGCAGCGAAAATGGCCGATGTCGGCGATGGTTGGCACGATTACGTTTGCCTGGAAGTGGCCAACGCAGGCCCGGAGCAGATTACGCTTGCGCCGGGTGAGCGCCATCAGCTGGTGCAGACCCTGGCCAGTACCGCGCTGTAGGCGCTGGCAGCGGTTTCAGTTTGTCGATGCAGTAGCAAGGACGGAAAACATGCAGGAAGCACAATGGTGGTACGCCAATGGCAGGCAGAGCAGTGGGCCGGTGGATCTGGCCGGTCTTCGCCAGCTGCAGCGGGAAGGGACGGTCACGGCGCGAACGCTGCTCTGGTGCGAGGGCATGCCCTCGTGGCGGCCGTTGGCGGAGCTGGATCAGGCCTCAACGCAGGTCGAGGTGGCTCCGGTCCTGGATATCGACGCAGCGCCTGCGGCCGAGGGCATTGCGCCGAGCGTCGGCGATCCGTCCGACCCCTATCGTGCGCCGGTCGCTGCACCGGATGTGGCTGCGGCTGCAGGGCTGGAGGGCGAGATGGCCTTGTACGCCAGCGTGGTCGGTGGCAACTTCCCGATCTATCGCCAGCGCTGGCGGCTGGATCAGGGCGGCATCGCCACGGGCAGTGGCACCTGGCACTGGCCGGCCTTCCTGCTCGGCCTGATCTGGATGATGTACCGCAGGATGTACCGCCTGGCGGCGATGTGGGCTGGTCTGCTGCTGCTGATCAGTGTGGTGGAGACCTTGCTGGATGTACCGGATGGCCTGTCATTGGTCATCACCTTCGCGCTCAGCATCACCACCGGCATCTTTGGCAACAGCTGGTACCTGGCACACTGCCAGCGCCTGATCGCCCAGGCCCGTGCCGTCACCGGCGGCGATGACGCACGGCTGCGCAGCGAGCTGACCGCGCGCGGCGGCACCAGCGTGGTCGCCACACTGATCGCCATCGTCATCGCGGTGGTGCTGAGCACCGTCGGCGCCGCATTGGCGGGGTAGGGCAGGTCAGCGTCCCTGGCGGGGCCGCAGTACTACCAGGCACAGCGCACCGGCCACCAGGCCCCAGAACGCCGAGCCGATGCCGGCCAGTGAGACGCCCGAGGCGGTGACCAGGAAGGTGACCAGTGCCGCCTCGCGGTCCCGCTCTACTGCCAGCGCACTGGCCAGGCTGTTGGCGATGGTGCCGAACAGCGCAATACCGGCCACGCAGGCCACCAGCTCTTTCGGGAACGCCGCGAACAGTGCGGCCACGGTGGCGCCGAACAGCCCGACGACAATGTAGAAGGCGCCGGCCGCCATCGCTGCGGTATAGCGTCGTGCCGGGTCCTCATGCGCATCGCGGCCCATGCAGATCGCTGCGGTGATTGCCGCCAGGTTCAGTGCGTATGCACCGAACGGTGCCAGCAGCGTATTGACCACACCGATCCAGCCGATCAGCGGCGACACCGGGGCGTCGTAGCCGGATGCGCGCATCACCGCCACGCCCGGAATGTTCTGCGAGGCCATGGTGACCACGAACAGGGGCAGGGCGATGCCAGCCACTGCAGTCCAGGACAGGGATGGGGTCACCCATTGCGGTACCGCCAGTTGCAGCTGCACCTGCTGTGCGTGCAGCAGGCCACGGCTGGCCGCCACCGCGATGCCGACCAGCAGAGTGGCGATGACCGCATAGCGCGGGAACAGGCGGCGTCCGCCCAGCCAGGTGGCGAACATGGCCAGCGCCAGTACCAGTTGGGTGTTCATGGCCACGAACACGTCCAGGCCGAAGCGCAGCAGCACCCCGGCCAGCATGCCGGCGGCCAGCGCCATCGGCACCCGCTGCATCAACCGGGCGAAGATGCCGGAGAAGCCTGCCAGCATGCCAAGCACCGCAGCGAGCAGGAATGCACCGGTGGCTTCAGCGAGCGAGGCACCGCCTGCACCGACCACCAGCATCGCCGCGCCCGGGGTTGACCACGCGGTCACCACCGGCACGCGATAGCGCAGCGACAGCCCGATGCAGGTGACACCCATGCCCAGTCCCAGTGCCCACATCCATGAGGCGATCTGTGCCTGGTTGGCACCGACGGCTTGTGCAGCCTGGAACACGATGACGGCCGAACTGGCGAAGCCGACCAGCACAGTAATGAAGCCGGCAACGAGGGCCGGTACTGAAAGGTCGCGCCACCACGCTTGCCGCACCTGCATGTTCATTGCCGTCTCTCCACTGTGCATCCGTGCATTGATAGCCCTTGTGGGGGGGGGGGGGGGGGGGGGGGGGG